>VAYF01000233.1 GCA_005883885.1 Actinomycetota bacterium
GGGGGCTACGTGCTGGCGGGTGATGTCCCGAAGCGTTGAGCATCCGCAAAGCGTCATCGCGTTCTCGAGCTCCTCGCGGAGGATCCGCAAGACGTCGACCACCCCATCCTCGCCACCCGCGCCCAGCCCCCAGGCCGCCGGTCGTCCGATCATGACTGAGGACGCGCCGAGCGCGAGCGCCTTCACGATGTCGGTCCCGCGCCGGACGCCGCCGTCGACGAGGACGGGGATCCGCCCGCCGACCACGTCGAGCACCTCCGGGAGCACGTCGAGCGATGCGGGGCTGCCGTCCAGCTGCCTGCCGCCATGGTTCGACACCACGATCCCGTCGGCACCGGCCGCCACCGCCAGCTCCGCATCGTCCCCCGTCAAGATCCCCTTGAGCAGCAGCGGCAGACCGGGCGCCTGCTCGCGGATCCAGCCGAGGTCGTCCCAGCCGATCGACGGGTCGTACGCGAGGTCCTCGGTCGTGAGCGAGATCGGTGCGTCGTACCCGATGCGTGTCTCGCGGTGCCGGAGGCCGTACGTGTTCAGGTCAATCGTCCACACGAGGGCGGCATAGCCGGCCGACGACACCCGCCGGAGCATCTCGGCCGTGAACCCGCGATCCGCGAACACGTAGAGCTGCCACCATTTCGGCGACGCCGATGCCGCCGCGATGTCCTCGAGGATGTCCACGGCGGTCGTCGAGACACACATGATCGTTCCCGCCCGGGCGGCCGCTCGCGCGGTCGCGCGCTCGCCCTCGGGGTGCGCCGTCCGTTGGTGGGCCCACGGGGCGATCAGCACGGGGAGCGCGAGTGGACAGCCGAAGAGCTCCGTCGACGGATCGGCTGAGGCCACGCCCCGCAGGAACCTCGGACGAAGCACCCACCGGTCGAACGCATGCCGGTTCGACGCGAGCGTGCGCTCATCGCCCGCCCCGCCCGCCACGAACTCGGAGATCGCGGGCGGCAGCACCTCTCGCGCGAGCGCCTCGTAGTCGTCGACCGTGACGAAGCGCGGCGGGTCCGGCATGGTGCGCGAGGCTACTCGACCGCCACCACGTCGGCCGCTCGCGTCTCGGCCGCGATCGCGAGATAGACCCCGGCGAGGACGATCGCCCCACCGACCAGGGTCGCGGGCCCGGGGGCCTCGCCCAAGATCGTCCACGCGAGGATCGTCGCCCCGACCGGTTCCGCGAGCAGCGCGACGGCGACGACCGAGGCCCGCATATGCCCGAGCAGGTAGTTGAACGTCGTGTGCCCCAGGAACTGGGGGCCTGCGGTGATGAGCCCGAACACCAGCCACGTCTTCGCGGGATACCCGACGAAGGCTGTCCCGCTCGCGACCATGACGGCGGCGAGCGCGACCGCCGAGGTCGCATAGACGATGCTCGAGTAGGTCACCAAAGAGAGCTGTTGCCGGAGGCTCCGACCCAGCAAGACGTAGATCGCGGCGCACACGGCGCCCGCGAGCGCCAGGAGGTCGCCGAACAGCGCCCGGGACCCTCCGTCGAACCCGCCGCCCGCGATCACCAGCGTGCCGGCGAGCGCGATCGCCATCCCGAAGAGGGCGCGGCGCGCCGGTCGTTCGCCGACGAACCGGCCGAACGCCGCCACCCAGAGGGGCAACGTCTGGACGAGCACGGCACTCGCCGCGACGGTCGTGAACGACAGCGAAGAGATCCACGTGGCGAAGTGCGCCGACAGCACGACCCCCGAGGCGAGCGCGAGCTGCCATTGCCGTTTCGACAGCCGACCGTACTCCTCGCGGTGGCGGGCGAGCCCGAGCGGCAGCAGCACGACCGAGGCCATCGCGCATCGATAGAACGCGATCGCCAGCGACGGGGCGTCGGCCTCCCGTACCAGCACGGCCGAGAACGACACCGCGGTGACGCCGACGATGAGCAGGGCGATCGAACGCCGCTCCACCGGAACTACCCGCCCACGCCCGCCCGAGGACCGGGGTGAACGACGGTCCCGGGGCGTCCTCGCCGCGCCCCCATCTCCCAGGAGAGCCGCTTGGCGGTGTCGGTCAGGGCGACGACGAGCTCTGCCGACGGGCCGGCGGGAATCAGCCGTTCGACGGGACCGACGACGCCGATCGCTCCGACGGGGTGCCCGCGGTGATCGAAGACCGCCGCGGCAACCTCGCCCTCGCCGATCACCGCCTCATGGGCTTCCGTGGCGAAGCCGGCCACCGCAACCTCTTCGAGGGCGAGCGCCAGCGCATGCGGGTCGACGATCGTCCTTCCGGTGAGCCGTTGGAGCGGCCCCGACACGAGCGTCCGTCTCCGGTCGGGGGGCAGGTACGCGGCGTGGACCTTCCCGAGCGCCGACGCGTGCCAGGGAACCGACGCGCCGACCTCGAGGATCTGCACCGAATCGTCCGGACGGAAGACATGGTGGACCACCAGCACCCTCCGTCCGTAGAGCACCCCGACCCGGACCGCTTCTCCGACCCGCTCCGCCAGCGTGTCCGCCCAGACGAGGGAGCGTCCCCGCAGCTCATGATGGTCCAAGAACGCGTTGCCGAGCTGGAGCATCTCGGGACCGAGCCGGTACTTCCCCGTCTCCGGATCCTGCTCCACCAGATCCTGGCGCTCGAGCGTGCGCAGCAGACCGTGGACGGTCGTCTTGGCGAGCCCGAGGCGCTCGGCGAGCTCGCTGACCCCGAGGCGGGGCGAGCCGGCAGCCAGCGCCTTCAGGATCCGTGCGGCTCGGTCGACCGACTGGATCGTGGGGTCCCGGCGGTCGCCCATCAGCGATCCGGCGGAGCCTCCGACGCCGCGCGCTCCAGCGCACCGAACAGCAGCGACGTCGAAGCCGCTCCCGGATCCTGGTGGCCCACGCTCCGTGCCCCCAGGTACGACGCCCGTCCCTTCCGGGCCTCCATCGGGGTCGTCAGAGCGGCGCCTTCCTCTGCGGCGACCCGCGCGGCGTGGAGCGCCCCGACCACACCGGCCGAGTGGGCTTCCCGAAGCGACCGGAGCGCAGGCGTCCAGGCATCGACGATGGTCTTGTCGCCTTCCTCCGCGGCGCCGAGCTTGACGATGCCCGCCAACGCGTCTTCGAGGGCGCTCGTGAGCTCGGGGAGCCCGAAGACCGATGCCTCCCCGAGGGAGCGACCCGCCTCCCGCAGGGCCGTTCCGTACAGGGGTCCGGCGGCTCCGCCCACCCGAAGCACCAGCGTCGCACCGGATTGGACGAGGAGCTCACCGGGAGACAGACCGTCTGCCGCGGCAACGACGGAGGCGACCGCCGCGAATCCTCGATCCATGTTGACGCCGTGATCGGCATCGCCGATCGCGGCGTCGAGCTGGGTCAGGAAGTCGCGGTGCGCGGCGATCTCCGCGGCGGAGCCCCGGAGCCAGCGCGCGACGAATGCCGCGTCGAACGGAGGCGGAGCTCCGCGGCGCCCTCGTCGGCCGGCACTCACCCGGTGGTCACCGCGGCCACCTTCGCGACCTGCGCGACGTGTGTCAAACCTGCACACAGGGCCGCCGTCCCCGGCGCGATGTCCGGCGATGCCGAACATCTTTCGGGTTCACCGCATCTCG
>VAYF01000225.1 GCA_005883885.1 Actinomycetota bacterium
GCCCTGGTGCTCTTCGGTCCGGGCGGGTGGCTGGCGCCGTTCTTCGAGTCCCGCGGCATCCAGATCATCTTCGCGCTGCCGTCCATGATCCTCGTCACGGTCTTCATCTGCGTGCCGTTCACGATCCGCGAGGTCGTCCCGGTGCTGGAGGAGATCGGGCTCGACGAGGAGGACGCGTCGCGCACGCTCGGCGCCTCGGTCTGGCAGACCTTCTTCCGCGTGACGCTGCCGAACATCCGCTGGGCGCTCGCGTACGGCGTCGCCCTCACGACCGCGAGAGCGATCGGCGAGATCGGGGCCGTGCTGATCGTGAGCGGGCTCCTCCAGGGCAAGACGGAGACCGCGACGCTGTTCATCTTCCGTGCGTACGAAGAGCGCCAGATCCCGGCTGCCTACGTGGTGGCCCTGCTGCTGGCCGCCGTTTCCGTGACCCTCTTGGTCGTGATCGAGTTCCTCCGTCACCGGCAGGAGCGCGAAAGGAGCCGTACATGAGCACGCCCATCGTCGTCGAGGGGCTCACGAAGCGCTTCGGTTCGTTCAGGGCGGTCACCGACGTGACCTTCACCGCGCCGGCCGGTGCGATCACCGCGCTCCTCGGGCCGTCGGGGTCAGGGAAGAGCACCGTGCTCAGGATGATCGCCGGCTTGGAAGAGCCGACCGCCGGCCGCATCGTGATGGGCGACGAAGAGCTCACGGTCAAGAGCGTGCAGGAGCGCCGCGTCGGGTTCGTGTTCCAGCACTACGCCTTGTTCCGGCACATGACGGTCGCCGACAACGTCGGGTTCGGGCTCCGCGTCCGGAAGGAGGACAAGGCGGTGCGCGAGGCGCGGGTGCGCGAGCTGCTCGAGCTCGTGCACCTGGAGCCGTTCGCGGATCGCTACCCGGAACAACTCTCGGGCGGGCAGCGGCAGCGTGTGGCGCTCGCCCGCGCCCTCGCGCCGGCACCGAAGGTGCTCCTCCTGGACGAGCCCTTCGGAGCGCTCGACGCCAAGGTCCGGCAGGATCTGCGTCGCTGGCTCGACGAGCTGCACCGCGAGCTGGGCGTCACCTCCTTGCTGGTCACCCATGACCAGGAGGAGGCGTTGGAGCTCGCGAACCAGATCGTCGTGATGCACGAGGGTCGCGTCGAGCAGGTGGGCTCGCCGGGTGAGATCTACGATCAGCCGGCGACGCCGTTCGTCGCGGGGTTCGTCGGCGCCGCGAACGTCCTGCACGGGGAGGTCGTCGGCGGCCAGATCCATCTTGGATCGATCCGGATCCCCGGAGCGGCACACCTGGATGAGGGAGCGGCGGCCGCCGCGTTCGTACGTCCGCACGATGTGCGGGTCACGTCGGGGAACGGGGATGTCGCGGCCGTGGTCGAGCGGGTGGCATCGCTCGGCTGGTTGTCGCGGGTGAGCCTCAAGCTCCCCGGTGGCGAGACGTTGGTCGCCCATGTGCCGAACGACGACCTCCACGGTGTCGGCGAAGGCGACACGATCCAGGTCGATCTCCGGAACCCCAAGGCGTTCCTCGCGCCCGAGTCCACCACCGAACGCGCCGACGTGCCCGCCGGAGCCTGAGTCCAGGGGAGGCGGGCATGCGGGGTCCCGTAGACTGAGGGCGCCATGCCGGCCACCGTCGTACTCGGGACCCAATGGGGTGACGAGGGCAAGGGCAAGGCGGTCGACTACCTCGCCGATCGGATGGACGTGGTGGTCCGCTATCAGGGAGGCAACAACGCGGGCCACACGATCATCGCCGAGGGTCGGCTGCTCAAGCTCCACCTCGTCCCGAGCGGCATCCTGTACCCCCACATCACGTCGGTGATCGCCGACGGTGTCGTCGTCAACCCCGAGGTGCTGCTGGCGGAGATGGACGACCTGGCGGGAGCCGGGGTCGACGTTTCGGGGCTCAGGCTCAGCTTCAACGCGCACCTGATCATGCCCTACCACCTGGAGATGGAGAAGGTGACGGAGCGGTTCCTCGGGAAGAACGCTCTTGGGACCACGAAGCGAGGGATCGGCCCCGCGTACGCCGACCGCGCATCGCGCGTCGGGATCCGCGTGCAGGATCTCTACGACGAGAAGATCTTCCGGGAGAAGCTCGAGGTCGTTCTCAAGGAGAAGAACCAGATCCTGACGAAGGTGTACGGACGGCTCGCGATCCCGATCGAGGGGATCGTTCAGGACTACCTGGGGTATGCCGAGCGCCTCCGTCCGTATGTCGGCGACGCCACGAAGCTGCTGCACGAGGCGCTGACGGCGGGCAAGCATGTCCTGCTGGAGGGCGCCCAGGGGGCGATGCTCGATCTCGACCACGGCACGTACCCGTTCGTGACGTCCTCGACGCCCACCGCGGGCTACGCGGCGGCGGCGGGCGGTTTCGGACCGCAGCACATCGACCGGGTCGTCGGCATCACGAAGGCGTACGTCACCCGCGTCGGCGCAGGGCCCTTCCCCACCGAGGCGCTCGATGACGATGGAGAGCGGATGGGCGAACGCGGACACGAGTTCGGCACGACGACCGGCCGCAAACGCCGGTGCGGCTGGTTCGACGGGCCGGTCCTGCGGTCGGCCGCGCGGGTCAACGGGCTCACGGAGCTGGTGCTGACGAAGCTCGACGTCCTGAGCGGGTTCGAGACCGTCAAGGTCTGCGTGGGCTATCGCACGCAGGGAGAGCTGTTCGACGACGTCCCGCCGACCCAGACGCAGTTCCATCACGCGGAGCCCGTGTGGGAGGAGCTGCCGGGCTGGGACCAGGAGCTCGGCGACGCTCGTGAGCTCGACGCTCTTCCGAAGGAAGCACAGCAGTACGTGCGGTTCCTCGAGGAGCTCGGCGGCGTGCCGGTGTCGGTCGTCGGTGTCGGCCCGGCGCGGGAGCAGAGCATCCCGGTGACGGCGTGAAGGTCCTCGTCGTCGGTGGTGGGGGCCGCGAGCACGCGCTCTGCTGGCACTTGGCGCAGGATCCCACGGTCACGCGCGTGCTCGCGGCCCCCGGGAACGCCGGGATCGCTCTTGTCGCGGAGTGTTTCTCCGAGGTCCCGGCAGACGACGCCGCCGCGATCGTCGACCTGGTCGATCGGCAGGACGTCGACCTCACGGTCGTCGGGCCCGAGGCCCCGCTCGTGGCGGGACTCGCCGACGTGCTCCGGAAGCGCGGGCGGAACGTCTTCGGTCCGTCGGCCGCCGCCGCCCGGATCGAGGGTTCGAAAGCGTTCGCGAAGGAGGTCATGGCGCGCCGCGGCGTGCCGACCGCGCGGTCGGGCGCCTTCGATGACGTCCAGAAGGCGATCGC
>VAYF01000226.1 GCA_005883885.1 Actinomycetota bacterium
GTATCCGGTCCCACCCGTCACCAGCACGCGCATGCCCGGGCGTCACTCGATGTCGATGAGGACCTTGCCGACCGCGTTGGCTTCGACGGCCGCGTGCGCGTCCGCCGTCCGCTCGAGCGGGAACCGGTGCAGCGGCAGCCCGGCTTCGGCTCCTGTCCGGAGCGCGCCGACCGCCACGGCGTCCTGCACGGCACGGATCGCCTGCTCCTTGGCCGTCGACGGCATCGTGTAGACCAGGACGACCTGGAAGCGCGTGTTGGTGGTCATCGCCGGATCGATCGCGATCGTGAGATCGTCGCGCTCGCTCGCGTAGATCGCCACCGTCCCGTTCCGAGCGATGACGGCCTGGTTCAGCGCGGCGTTCGTGACGGGAGCAACTTCGACGATGACGTCGATGCCGTCCGGCGCCGCGGCACGAACCGCACGCTCCGTGTCCTGCGACCGGTAGTTCACGACGTGGTGCGCGCCGGCCGCGGTTGCGAGCGCATCCTTCTCGGGCGAGCTCACGGTGGTGATCACCCTGGCGCCGGACCACGCGGCGAGCTCGATCGCGGCGTGACCGACCGCTCCCGCGCCGCCTGCGACCAACACGGTCCGTCCAGCGAGCGCGTCCGGACCGAGCTGAGCCGGGCCATCGACCCCGACCGTGAGGCATCGGTGCGCGGTGAGGGCGGGGATCCCGATGCTCGCGCCCAGGTCGAAGGACGCTCGCTCGGGCAGGGGAACCGCCTGCGCCGCCGGCAGCGCCACCAACTCCTGGGCGCTGCCGTTCGGCCGGTGCCGTGCGGCCTCCCAGAGCCAGACCCGCTCCCCCACCCGGCCGGGATCGACCTCCTCCCCCGCCGCCACCACCGTTCCCGCTCCGTCCATGTTCGGGACGACCTCGGGGAAGGCGAGCGGTCGTCCGGGACCGTCGCCCCTGCGCGCCTTCCAATCGGTTGGATTCACGCCCGACACCGCGACACGGACGAGCACCTCGTCCGGCCCCGGCGTCGGATCCGGTCGCTCGACGAGCTTCAGCACGTCCGGACCGCCTGTTTCCGTATACACGATCGCTCTCATGGGGGCCGATGGTAGCGTTGGCCGGGTCGACCGAACGGACGGGAACGATGGGCGACGACCAGCGCGCCGATGATGAGCGTCTCTTGGCCCGTGCCGAAGAAGTCCTGACCGAGATCAAGGTGTCGCAGGGACTCTCGGAGCCGCACGCCGCGGTCCTGGCGGCGCTCCGGATCCGCCTGAAGGGCGATCAAGGCAAGAGCCTCGAGGAACTCCTGGCCGCGGCCGAAGATGAGGGCCCGAAGCTCGACGATCTCTTAGCGGAGGGCGAGAAGCCGAAGCGCTCGCTCGACGACCTTCTCGGTTAGAGCTCGTTCGACGAATGTCGATCCTCGCGAGACCCAACATCGGTTCCGATGAACCATTGGCTCCCCGTCGGGGGCAGGTGTAGCGTCCAGGCTTCGATGGAGTCGCCAGAGAGAGGAGGAGACACGATGACGCCGACGTTGACGTTCACGAACCGGGCCGTGTCCCCCTCGCTCGGGATCGCGGCCTAGCCCTTTCCTTCGCGGCTGATCATTTCCACGACGGACGCTTCACCCTCAGCCTCGAGGGCGGGCGACGCATCCCTCTCACCGAAAGGAACCTCGTGACGTTCATCGATCCGTTCGCTTCGACCCAGAGCCCCGATATCCGGAACGCCCGGAGCCCCGCCTCTCGCGGGGAGGAAGAGACGGTCCGACATGGACCTGCAAGAGCGGTTGACATCGCTGGCGAGCCGCGAGGCCGATGGGTCTCGGGTTCTCGTCACGCTGCTCTTCACGGATCTGATCGGGTCCACGGAGCGGGCCGTCGCGTTGGGAGACCGGCGCTGGCAGGGATTGCTGGAGCGCCATCACGGAACGGTTCGGGACCTGCTCGATCGCTTCGGTGGATGCGAGGTCGACACAGCGGGGGACGGCTTCCTCGCGACCTTCAGCACGGCGTCGCATGCAGTGGGATGCGGGTTCGAGGTCACGCGGTCGCTGTCATGGCTCGGGCTCGATGCTCGCGTCGGGGTCCACACCGGGGAATGTGACCGCTTCGGCCCGAAGTACAGCGGCGTTGCCGTCCACGTTGCGGCTCGGGTCGTTCGACTGGCCGGACCCCGTGAGGTCCTGGTCACCGAGACGGTGAAGGGCGTCGTGGCGGGCGCCGGGCTCCGGTTCGCCGAGCGGGGGCGTCACTCGCTCAAAGGGCTGCCGGGGGTCTGGCCGCTCTACGCTGCGGTCGAACCTGATCCAGTCGCACTCGGCCCGCACGCTCCACGGCCCCGGGCCACCGGGCGTCGGGCTCGGGTCGCTCGGCTGGGCGCATGAGAACCATGGGCCCAGGCCGGGCTTAACGGAAGGATGAGCCCCCGCCGTTCCGGCGGGGGCTCATCCATGGTTCCAGGCTTCAGAGCTGCGCGTAGAGGTCGTAGTTCGCCTCGACCTTGGGGATGTCGTTGACAACGTACAGCCCACCCACACAGCCCCGGCACCACATCGACGCGTTGATCGCGCGCGCGGTGCTCATCGGATCTGCGCAAGAGCCGAGCTCCGACAGGATCGCCCCGTACCCGAGCGCCCCTCCGTTGACGAGGGTGTAGCGCGTCGCCTGGAGTCCCTGGTCCAATGAGACGTAGTTCTGCACGCCGACCGAGTTGAAGCTGGTCGACCCGGGCATCGCGAGCGTGTCCGCCAGCGGGTTCCATTCCGCCTGCGTGAACTCCGAGTACTGCCAGGCAACCAGCGTGATCAGGTTCGCCCGGCACCCGGGCGCGCCCACGGTTCGAAGGAACAGCCCGGCCCACGCCCCGTACGCGACATGGCCGGGGCCCTGGAACGCGGTACCGACCGCGGCCAGCGCCTCGGCGCGGAGCTGCTTGTGGAGCCTGGCGATCAGATCGACGATCTCCGTCTTCGTCCGCTCCAGGTCTCCCAGCACCGCTTGCTGGTGAGCGACCGCCTGCGCTTTGGACGTGCGCTCCGCGGACAGCTGCGCCATCAGCTGCACCTGCTCGGAGCGCAGCTCGTTCAGATCGGCGGTCTTGAACCCGAGCTCCGCCTTGACGTTAGCGACCCGAGCCGCCAGATCGGCGTTCGACTGCGCCACCACCTGACCGGTCGTGAGGAGATCGCCCAGATCCCCCATCGAGGAGGAAGCGAGGAGCGGGCCCAGCAAGGCCTCCTGCATGCTGCCCGCTCCCTGCATGAAGAGCGTGCGAGCCATCGTGTTGAGCTTCGTCTGCAACCGGTCGGCCTGCGCGGCCGCCCTCGCGAGGTCACGCCGCGTCGCCGCCAGCTCGGCATCGATCTGGGCCACCCGGTTCGTCGCGTCGCTGATCTGGGCTTCGAGCGCGGACAGCTGGCCCTGCAAGGTCTGCGCTTGCGCCTCCTCGGAGCCGATCTGGGTGGTCAGCGC
>VAYF01000227.1 GCA_005883885.1 Actinomycetota bacterium
GCTCGAGGAGACCGAGGAGGGGACCGTCGCGCCGGCCGCGCTCGACGCGGTTCAGGCCGCCGTCCGCGACGCCGATGCGCTCGCGCTCGGTCCCGGGATGACGACGAACGCCGACACGAGGACCTTGATCCGGTCGCTCGTGCGCGAATGCGCGGTCCCGTTCGTCCTGGATGCCGACGGGCTCAACGCGTATGCCGGTGAGGTCGATGCGCTCTCGGATCGCAAGGGCGACGCCGTCCTTACGCCGCACCTGGGTGAGTTCTCGCGACTCATGGGGGGTCGGGACGACGACCGTCTCGCGGCCGCGCGACGCCTGGCCGGCCGCGCGGACGCCGTCGCGCTCCTGAAGGGGAGCCGGACCGTCGTCGCGACCCCGAACGGCGGCGCGCGCATCAACCCGACAGGATCGTCCGTGCTCGCCACGGCGGGCACGGGGGACGTGCTCACGGGAGCGATCGGTGGGCTGCTCGCGCGTGGGGTCGATCCCTTCGCGGCGGCGTGGTCCGGCGCCTACCTCCACGGCCTCGCGGGGATGGCCGCCGGTCGCGCGCTAGGGGAGGGAACGGTCGCCGGCGACGTCGCGGAGCGCCTCCCCGAGGCGATCGAGACGGCGAGGGCGTACCCGCGGTGAGCGAGCCTCGGTTCCGCCCGACGTGGGTCGAGGTCGATCTCGATCGGATCCGTCACAACGTCCGGGCGCTCACGCCGCCGGGGGTCGAGCTGATGGCCGTCGTCAAGGCCGACGCCTACGGGCACGGTGACGTCCCGGTCGCGCGTGCCTCGCTCGACGCGGGCGCGACCTGGCTCGGCGTTGCGCTCGTCGAGGAGGGCCTCCGGCTCCGCCTGGCGGGGATCGAGGCGCCCATCCTGGTGCTCTCCGAGGCTCCGGAAGGGTCCGAGGCCGTCCTGCTGGCGCATCGGCTGACGCCGTCCCTCTACACACGACCGGGGCTCGCGCGACTCGCCGCCGCGGCGCGGGGTCCCGTGGCCGTCCACGTCAAGATCGACACGGGGATGCACCGGGTCGGGCTGTGGCCGCCCGATGCCGCGCCCGCGTTCGTGTTGGAGGTGCGCGACGCCGGTCTCCAGGTCGAGGGGCTCTGGACCCATCTCGCCAAGAGCGAGGACGACGAGGTCACGACGAAGTTGCAGCTGGACCGGCTTGCCGGGGTCGTGGAGTCCACGCGCGAAGCGGGTCTCGCGCCGCGGTACGTCCATGCCGCCAACAGTGGCGGGGTCCTGCGCCACCCCGAGGCGCATCTGGATCTGGTCCGCCCCGGCATCGCCATCTATGGGCTCCCTCCGGGGCCCGGCGTCGGGGAAGGGTTCGAGCTGCGTCCGGCGCTCACCTGGCGCTCGAGGGTCGCCCACGCCAAACGCTTGCAGACCGGCGAACGGGTGAGCTACGGGTTGCACTACGAGCTCGGACGTCCGTCGTGGATCGCGACGATACCCGTCGGCTACGCCGACGGGTATCCGCGATCCACGACGGGCGAGGTCCTGATCGGGGGTGGTCGCTGCCGGGTCGCCGGGACCGTCACGATGGATCAGCTGATCGTCGACTGCGGGGACCGGGAGGTCGCGGCCGGTGACGAGGTCGTCCTGCTCGGCCGTCAGGGCGATGAGGAGGTGTCCGCGTGGGAGCTGGCTGCGAGCGCGGGCACGGTCGCCTACGAGATCGTCTCGCGGATCGGTCCGCGGGTCCCCAGGGAGTACCGCGGATGAACCGGAAGACCGCGGCGGTCTCCGCGGGTGTGGTGGCCGGCGCGCTCGCCGCGGGGATGATCGGGAGCGCGCTCGTACGGCGCCGACACCCGCGCGACGTGGAGCCGCTCGGCCCTCCGCCGCCCGAGGACTTGGGGCCGGTCGCTTCGTTCGACGGCACCCCGCTCGCGGTCCGTGCGGCCGGTGATCCGGAGGCGCCCGTGGTCCTGCTCGCCCACGGGTTCAGCCTGGACATTTCGTCGTGGTGGGCCGTCTGGCCGGAGCTCGCGAAGGACTTCCGGGTCATCGCACTCGACCTTCGATCGCACGGTGCGAGCGGTCGGGCGGCGCACGGCGACCTGAGCCTGCGGGCGATGGGCCGGGACCTCGCCGCGGTGCTCGAGGCGGTCGCGCCCGGTCGCCCTGCCGTGGTCGTGGGGCATTCGATGGGTGCGGTCGCGATCCTCGCCCTCGCGGAACAGCGGCCCGAGCTGTTCGGACCGCGCATCGCAGGCGTGGCGCTGATCGGGGCCGCATCGTCCGATCTCCTGTGGGGGGCGATGGGATCCGTCACGGAGCTGCTCCGGCCGCGTCTGGGGTCGCTCCAAGCTGCGGCGAGGCGGGTCGACGGGCTCCGGCGGGTCGTCCTCGCGGGCCCGACCGGGCTGAGCGGCGTCGTGGCGCGGGTGACGCAGTTCGGTCCGAACGCGCCGAAGGACGTCGTCGACCACGTGGTCGCCCTCGCCCAGAGCACGGCATCCGAGGTTTGGACCGACGCGCTCCCCGAGCTCATGGAGATGGATCTTCGGCACGCCGTTCCTCGCGTGCGGGTGCCGGCGATCGTGCTCGTTGGCGAGCACGATCGCGTCACCCCGCCGGCCGGTGCCGTCGCGCTCACCGCCACGTTGCCTGAGGGACGGCTGGTCGTGATCCCGGACGCGGGGCACATCCCCATGCTTGAGACGCCCGAGGCGGTCGTGCGCGAGCTCCGCGGGTTCGCCCGCGCCGTGCTCCAGCCGTCCGTCCCCCGATCGGGACGGCGCCGCCTGGCTTCGACGGGGTCGAAGGAGGGGGGGGAGGGCACCGCATGAACCGAACGCTCGCCGAGGTGGCGGCCGAGGCGTCGACGTGTACGCGGGATTCCACGAAGACAAGCAGGGGGAGCCGTTCGTTGGCGCGGCCGGGCAGCTGCTCACGCGGATGCTCGGCGGGATCGGTCTGCGGCGTGAGGACGTCTACATCACGAACGTCCTTCGATGTCGCCCACCGGGCAACCGCGATCCCCTCCCCGATGAGATCGAGTCGTGCACGCCATGGTTGATCGAGACGATCTCGATCGTCCAACCCGTCGTCGTCGTGACCCTCGGGAACTTCGCGACGAAGTTCGTGCTGAACACGAACCGTGGCATCACCTCGATGCGCGGGGGGGTCTACGGATGGCACGGCAGGAAGGTGATCCCCACCTTCCATCCGGCGGCGATCCTGCACGGTGGGGGAGAGAAGAGCCGCCAGTTCGTGGAGCTCCAGGACGATTTCGCGCTCATCCACACGACGTTGGATGCGGCGGCCCGGCCGGAACCCCTCGCACCACCCGCAGCGGCGCCGGTCCCGGCGGCAGCCGCGCACGACGAACAACTGGAACTGTTCTAGGTGGAGCTCCAGCTGCGAACGGGAACGGCGGACGACACGCGGGCGGTCGGAGCAGCCATCGCGCCGCTGCTCCGCATCCACGACGTGATGGTCCTGACCGGGGAGCTTGGCGCGGGGAAGACCACGCTCGTCCGAGGGATCGCGAGCGGGCTCGGCGCCAGCGAGCACGTCGCATCGCCGACCTTCACGCTGATCCGCGAGTACGTCACCGGCCGCATCCCCATCGCCCACGTCGACGTCTTCCGGTTGGATCGCGTCCAGGACGTCGTCGACCTAGCCCTCGACGAGGTGGAGGACGGCGCCTGCGTGCTGATCGTCGAGTGGGGGGACGCGGTCGACGAGCTCCTTCCGGACGATCGGCTCCGGGTGGAGCTCACCTCCGAGGATCCGGCCGCGGGCGCCGACGCTCGACGCATCGCGATCACGGCCGAGGGGCCCTCGTGGGTCGAGCGGGCGGACGAGCTCGTAGCCGTCACGGGTCCGTGGAGGGCCGACCCGTGATCGTCGTCGCCATCGAGACGTCGACCCCTCAGGTCTCCGTCGCGATCGGCACCGAGCAGGAGATCCTCGGGCGGATCCAGATCCTCGGTCGCGCCCGCCAGGAATCGGTCACCCCGGCCCTGGAACGGCTCCTGGCGTGGACGGGGGTCGACCTCGGGCGGGTCGGTGGCGTCGCGGTCGGCATCGGCCCGGGGTTGTTCACGGGCCTGCGGGTCGGCGTGGAGACGGCCAAGACCCTCGCCCAGGTCACGCGGGCGATGATCTTGGGCTTCACGAGCCTTGACGCGCTGGCGTACCCGGTCCGATTCACGAGCCGTCGGATCCTTTCCGTCGTGGACGCCCGTCGCGGCGAGGTGTTCAGCGCCACCTACAGCACGGTCCCGGGTGGCGTGATGCGCGACTCGGAGTACACGGTGTCGACGCCGGGTCATCTGGCCGCGGATCTGGAGGCCCTGCCCGGCGATGTGCTCGCGGTCGGCGACGGTGCCATCCTGTATCGCGATGTGCTCACCGAGCAGCGTGGCGGTCGTCTCGAGATCGCGTCCCCGGTCTTCGCACACCCGGACGCGGCCTCCCTGGTGGAGCTCGCCGCCCCGCGGTTCCTGCGGGAGGAGCACGATCGGCTGTTCGATGTCGCGCCGTTGTACCTGAGGAAGTCGGATGCTGAGATCGCGTGGGACCGCCGAACCGGCGACGTCTAGGCTCGAGATCGTCAAGATGCGTCGTCGCCACCTCCGTGGCGTCATGGCGATCGAGCGTCAGGCGTACGCGAGGCCGTGGTCGCCGAACCTGTTCGTGGCGGAGATGACGGAGCCGAACAACCGGAACTACCTCGTCGCCAAGATGGATCGGGATGTGGCGGGGTACGCGGGCCTGATCTGCTACGGCGACGAGGCCCACATCACGAACATCGCGGTGGATCCGATGCTCCAGGGCCATGGGATCGCCCAACGCCTCCTCCACGATCAGCTCCTCGTCGCCAAGGAGATGGGGGGCCGCGCCGTGTCCCTCGAGGTCCGGGTGACCAACTGGCGCGCGCAGCGGGTCTACGCGCGTTTCGGGTTCCATCCGGTCGGGATCCGGCGCAACTACTACGCGGAGCTCCACGAGGACGCCCTGATCATGTGGACGGACGACATCCGCGATGCGGCGTACCGGCGGCGCCTCGAAGCGATCGTGGCGTCGTTGCCGGACGGGATCCGTCCGGCGTGATCACGCTCGGGATCGAAACGTCGTGCGACGAGACAGCCATCGCGGTGCTCGAGGACGGCTTCGGGATC
>VAYF01000228.1 GCA_005883885.1 Actinomycetota bacterium
AGCCCTCCGGCGTCGGGTCGAGCTCGAAGTCCATCCGAGCCGACAGTGGCTCCATGTTCCCACCCGTCACGGGCACGCCCCACGCGTTCCAGATCACGCCGCACAGCACGTGCAGGGCGGTGTGGGTCCGCATGAGCGCGTGGCGACGGTCCCAGTCGATCTCGCCCACGACCTCGTCGCCGACGGCCGGCCGCGGACCCTCGAGCGTGTGCCACGCGTCGTCATCCTCTCTGCCCTCGGGCCCGCCTCCCGGGCGGGCCTTGGTCACGTCGACGACGCGGGCGGCGCCGAGCGTGCCCGTGTCGTGCGGCTGACCGCCGCCCGTCGGGTAGAAGAACGTGCGGTCGAGGGTCACTGCGTCGCCGCGCACGTCGACCACGCGTGCGGTGAACTCGCGCTGGTACGCGTCGCGCAGATAGAGCAGCTCGGTCACCGCGGGATTCTGCCCCTCTAGCGGCCCGTCACGAAGACGGCCGCATGCCAGCGGCCGGTGACGGGCACACGAGAGAGGAGCTCACCCGCCGCCAGCAACCAGTCGAGCACGCGCTCGGGGGGCTCGTCCGCCGGCACCTCGACCACCAGGCCACGTCTGGGATGGTCCTGCGACACGTACCAATCCGCCGGCACGGGGTGACCCAGCTCAGCCAGCCGGCCCGCGGCCCTCGGCCCGGCGGGGTGCTGCACGCCGATCGAGACGCGGCGGTCCGAGGGCGACCAGGTGCAGAGCGGCACCGGCGGGCCCTGCGACGAGAGGAACCCGAAGAGCCCGCCGGATTCAGGCGCGTCGTCTTCCTCGTGCACTTCGGGCTCCAGGTTGATCCATCCGTTGCGGCCGCCCGACATTTCGACCATGTGGGCCACGACGGCGGCCGGGCCGTCGCGGGAGAACTCGACGACCTCCGGGCGCGGCGGCACCGCTACTAGGGCAGGTCGTCGCGCGCGCGGCGCGACATCAGGCCCTTGCTCGAAAGGTCGGCGAGCAGGCCGAGCGCGAGCGTGTTGAAGGCGGCGATGTAGAGGAGCAGGGTGATGCCCGCGACGCGGAACGGGTGGGCGATCAGGTCGTAGCCCAGCTTCGCCGTCGACAGTCCCAGCAGCGCGAGCGCCAGCGGGCCGAAGATCCGCAGCGGCTCGAAGTAGGTGATCATCCGCAGCACCTGCAGCACGTAGAGGTAGGTGTCCTTGAGCGGGTGGAACTTCGAACGGCCGGCGCGTGCCCGGTACTCGATGTCGATGTAGTGCACCGTGTGCTCGTTGGCCAGGAACGACAGCGAGAGCGTGCTCACGCAGGAGAAGCCCGGCGGCAGCAGGTCGAGATAGCGCGCCGCCACGTCGCGACGGAACACGCGCATCCCGGAGTTGAGATCGGGAATCGGCTGGCGCACGAGATACGACGCCAGCTTGCGGATGAACCACTTGGTGGGCGAGCGCAGGAGCTTGACCGTGCCTTCTTCGCGAGTGCGGGCGCCGACAACCTGGTCGGCGCCACTGCGCTCCAGCTCGGCAACGAACTCGGGGAAGCGCTCGTTGGGGTAGCTGAGGTCGACGTCGGTCCACGCCACGTAGCGGCCGCGGGCGGCGCGCGTGCCGATCTTCCGGGCCGTGCCGGTGCCCCGGTTGCGCTCGAGCCTGATCAGGCGGGCCCGGCCCCAGGCCTCGACCTTCTCCGCCGTTCCGTCGGTGGAGCAGTCGTCGACGACCAGGATCTCATGCGGGACGCCGGCGGCCACGAGTGACTCGTCGATGCGATCGAGCTCCTCGATCACGTGGCCGGCCTCGTTGAACGTCGGCAGGACCACGCTGAGCACGAGCGCATCGGCGAGCGCGACGGGCGGAAGAGAGTGGAGCTCGACTGCATCGGCCATTGCCGGGAAGGCTACCGTCGAGGTCCGTGCCCGAGCGCATATCCGTGCTGATCCTCAACTACAACGCGCCCGTCGACTCGCTCAAAGCGTGCGTGGCCTCCGTGGACGCGTCCGACTACCCCGACCTGCTGGAGATCGTGGTGGCCGAGAACGGGTCCAGCGAGCACCACGACTCGGCGCGCGCCGTGGCCGCCGAGTTCGAGCGGGCCCGCGTCGCCGACCTCGGTCGCAACTGGGGTTTCGCGAGCGGCATCAACCGAGGTCTCGCCGAGTGCCGGGGCGACTGGGTGTTCGTGCTCAACAACGACACCGAGGTCGACTCACACGCGCTCAGCGCGTGTGCCGAGGTGCTGCGCGGGCAGCCCGCCGAGTGCCTCGCCATCGTGCCGAAACTGCTGTTCCTGGCCGACCGTCATCTCATCGACGCCATCGGCATCGCCGTCGACTCGGGCGGATCTGCCTTCAACATCGGCATCGGCCAGCTCGACGTCGGGCAGTACGACCGAGTCGAGCGCACCTTCGGGCCCTGCTTCGCCGCCGGCCTGTTCCGCCGCGAAGCATTCGACGACGCCCAGGTCGGCCCGCTCGACGACAGCTACTTCATGTACTACGAGGACGTCGACTGGAACTGGCGTGCCAACCTGTTCGGCTACCACTTCGTCACCGCGCCCGACGCGCGCGTGTACCACGTGCACTCGGCGGCCAGCCGCAACCTCGACTACTCGTTCAAGTACCGGCACATCGAGCGCAATCTGCTGGCGACCGTGCTTAAGAACTTCTCCGGACGCCGGGCCCTGCGCATCTGGGCCATCCGGATGGCGGCTCATCTCCGTAACCTCCTGCGCGGCCGCTACCCCGTCGCCACGATCCGCATCGTCGCCGAAGCGATCGCCCGGCTGCCCGACACGCTCGCCAAGCGCCGAGCGGTGATGCGGCGCCGGGTGCTCAGCGACGTGGAGATCGTCCGTTTCTCGCACGGCGAAGGCGTGTTCTTCGAGCCGGCCACCTACTCACCCCAGCGCACCCTTCAGAACCTCACCGCCATGTACAAGCGCAAGGCCATGGTCACGGGCGACGCCCGCTGGCTCGCGGTCGGCGACATGGCGCACGCGCTCGACACCGTCCGGCTGCGGTTCGAACCAGGCTTCATCTCGTCGCGGCTTCTCCCGCTGCTCGAGGGCGAGCCCGACTACATCCACGAGTTCGTCCGGGGGATCGAAGCCGCGCAGTAGGCCCTGGTGGCTCAGCCGCCGCGGATGCGCTGGAACGTGCGGTACGGCAGGGAGCCCTGCACCCGCTCGCGGAACGCGCTCAGCACGTCGATCTCCCGCAGCAGCCCCTCGCGCTCCCGCCGCAGACGATGGATCTCCTCGTGGGCCTCGTCGTAGAGGTGGTGGAGCTGGCTCTCGACCGGCGTACGCGGGATGGCG
>VAYF01000054.1 GCA_005883885.1 Actinomycetota bacterium
AAAGGCGAATGTGGCCGGCAGCCGAGGGCTCGTGCTGAGCTCGTGGAGGACCTGTATCGACAGATCCAGCTACCTCGGTCGTGGGTGAGGCGGCTCACCGAGGAACTGGAGGCGGAGATCGTCGAGCGTCAGGCCGAGGCATCGGAGCGCAGAGTCCTTCTGACGAAGACGCTCGCCAAGCTCGCGGAGGAGCGGGGCAAGCTCCTGCAGGCCTTCTACGCGAACGCGATCCCGCTCGATCTCCTCAAGACGGAGCAGGACCGCATCGGCGCAGCAGAGCAGGCAGCCAAGGCAGAGCTCGAGACGACGGAGGGCGACCTAGACGGTTGGCAGGACATTCTCCGAACGGCCATCCCACTCGCCGGCAACTGTCACGCGGCGTACCTGAAGGCGCGGCCGTCTGTTCGGCGACGCTTCAACGACGCGGTGCTCCGGGCCGTCTACATCAAGGACCGGAGGACCGGTCGAACAGAGTTTTCGGAGGTATTCGCGCCTCTCTTCTCTCGGCCGAGTTCGAGTAAGGCGCTGAAAGTGGAGGTGAGGGGATTCGAACCCCTGTGCTCGGGCGACCATCTGGGGCTTCTCCGGGCGCAGCCGGCGTATGGATCTCACCTCGGGGTCTCCACCGGCGGAAGGCCCCTCGGCCAGCCCGGGTGCGATGTTCCGCGACGGCCCCCAGGCGGAACCCTCGCGGTGAGCCTGCTCAGTGACGCCCGTACCCCGACCGCAGGCACACGGGGCGGGCGGCTACCTAGAGACTAGGCAGCGAGCGCGAACTCGTCGTTGGCGCTTGTGTTGGTCCGGCGTTTTACGTGACATCCGGGATCACGGCCCGCTTCACCCAGACGGTTATCCGTCCGAGTCGAAACCAGTACACCCCCATATGTAGTTGTGTTTTCAAGTATACGGGGCGATCCGTGTCGGTCGACCGGCATAGAGTCACCGCATGAGCTTCGAGGGGTTCGGGCCGACCACGGCGTTCCTCAGGAACCTCGGCCGCAACAACACGAAGGACTGGTTCCACGCGCACTACGACGACTACCAGGAGCACCTGCTCGAGCCGGCCATGGCTTTCGTCGAAGCGATCGGGCCGCTCCTTCGCCGGTTCGCCCCTGATACGCAGGCCGTGCCGAAGATCGGGGCATCGGTGATGCGGATCAACCGCGATATCCGCTTCGCCAAGGACAAGCGTCCCTACAAGGATCACCTCGACCTGTGGTTCTGGCAGGGCGGAGAGAAGAAGGGGCCCAACGGATACTGGTTCCGGCTCACCCCGACGGCGCTCGTCCTGGGCGGCGGGATGCACGTGCTGGACAAGCCCGACCTCGAGCGGTACCGGGCTGCCGTGGACGACGCCGGGTCGGGGAAGGAACTTGCACGCGTTGTGACCAAGCTCCAACAGGCCGGCTACGACGTGGGCGGCGAACGGTACAAGCGCGTGCCCAGCGGCTACCGACCGGACCATCCGCGCGCCGCGCTGCTCCGGCGCGACGGGGTCTACGCGGGTCGCCAGATGCCTTTGCCACCCGAGGCGGCCACCGCGAAGTTCCCCTCGTTCTGCGCCGGCCACTTCCGGAAGGTCACGCCGCTCGTCGACTGGCTGGCCGACGCGGTCGGCTGAGAGCGTTCACCGCCGCCTGCCGGCCGCACGCTCCATCTCGCGCTGCGCTTCGCGCTTCGCGATCGACTGTCGCTTCTCGTACTTCCGCTTGCCGCGGGCGAGCGCGACCTCGACCTTCGCCATCCCGTGCGTGAAAAAGATGCGGAGCGGGATCAAGGACAAGCCCTTCTCGTTCACCTCGCGAGCGATCTGCTCGATCTCGCGCCGGTGCAGGAGCAGTTTGCGCGGCCGGAGCGGCAGGTGCGTGCGCTTGTCACCCTGCTCGTACGCGGGGATGTGGAGACCCTCCAGCCACACCTCGCCCCCTCGCACGCGTCCGAAGCAGTCCACGAGCGAGGCATGTCCCCCGCGGAGCGACTTCACCTCGTCGCCTGTGAGCTGGATCCCGCACTCGAAGCGCTCGAGCAGCTCGTAGTCGTGCCGGGCACGCCGGTTGCTGGCGACGATCTTCTCGCCCTCGTCCTGCCGGCTCATCGCCCGGAGGCTACACGTCGAGGAAGCGGCGGATGCCTATCGTGCCGGCGACGATCGCGACACCCGCGGCGGCGATCAGGATCCAGGGCGTGATCGCGAGGACGTCTCCGTTGCGGATCAGCGGCAACCACACGATCCTGCCTCGCAGCTGATCCACGACGAACACCTTCACCAGGAAAAGGGTGATGATCGCGAGGGCGGCGCCCACGAGCGCCTCCACCAACCCTTCGATCAGGAAGGGCACGCGGATCCGCCAGTTCGTCGCACCGACGAGTCGCATGATCCCGATCTCCTTCCGTCGCGCGAACATCCCCATCCGCAGCGTATTGGCCACGAGGACGGTCGCACTGATCAGCGTCACCACCGCGATGAACAGCACGCCGTTCCGGAGCACGCGCGTGATGGCGGACAGGCGGTCGAGGATGTCGCGGAAGTCGAGGACCTTGAGCACCCCGGGCTCCGAGCACGTGATGTCGTGGGTCGTCGGATCCGGCTCGCACGCCAACCTCGCGGTGATCTGACCGTATTGCGAGGTGTCTGCCAGGGTCACCCGGAACGACGCGGGATAGACCTCGCACGGGACGTTCTCCGTGATCGCCGGGTTGCTCTCGAAGAGCTTCTTCGCCCGCGCGCACGCCTCGTCCTTGTTCTCGTACTCGACGGACGCGACCGCCGGGAGCGCCTGCAACTCGGTCTGGAGCCGGGTCACGGTATCGGGTCTGACGGGGTCGCTCAGGTAGACCGCGACCTGGACGTTCCCGGTCACGGCCTCGATCACCAGGTTGATCTCGCGAGCGATGATCAGCGCGAGCCCGAACAGGAACAGGGCGATGAACGCCGTCGACATGGCGGCGAACGCCATGATCCCGTTCCGGCGGATCCCGGCAGCGGTCTCGCGGAAGTAGAACTCGATCCGTCGCACAGCCCTAGGAGTACACCCCTCGAGACTGATCCCGGACGACCTTGCCGCGATCGAGCTCGATCACGCGCTTGCGCATGGCATCGACGATCGCCTGATCGTGGGTGGCCATGACGACCGTCGTCCCGATCTTGTTGACCTTGTCCAAGAGCCGCATGATGTCGACGCTGGTGTTCGGGTCGAGGTTGCCGGTCGGCTCGTCGGCCAGGAGCACAAGCGGTCGGTTGACGCAGGCGCGCGCGATCGAGACGCGCTGCTGCTCACCACCGGAGAGCTCGTCGGGATAGTTGTTGAGCTTCTCCCCCAGCCCCACGTAGTCCAGGATCTCGGGCACCCGCGCGTCGATCACGTGCTTGGGCTTCCCGATCACCTCCAAGGCGAACGAGACGTTCTCGAAGACGGTCTTGTCCTGGAGCAGCTTGAAGTCCTGGAAGACGCAGCCGATGTTCCGCCGGAGCTTGGGGATCCCTCCGAGCGAGGACAGCCGCACGACGTTCTTCCCGGCGACGAACACCTCGCCTGTGGACGGCTCCTCTTCCCTGAGGAGCAGGCGGAGCGTCGTGGACTTGCCCGAGCCCGACGGACCCACGACGAAGACGAACTCGCCCTTCTCGATCTCGATCGAGACCGATTCGAGGGCGATCACACCGTTCTTGTACGTCTTGGTGACGTTCTGGAGGCTGATCATGTCGTTGCACAGATGGGGAAGGGTGCGGGATCGACCCACCCTATCAGAGGGTCCTCGCGCTTCTGTGGAGGTTCGCGATCTATCCGCTTCATCCGGACGCGCGCCGCCGGAGCTCCGCCTCGATGAAGCGATCGAGATCCCCTGCCAACACCCGCTGCGGGTCGCCGACCTCGGCGTTCGTGCGATGGTCCTTGACCATCTGGTAGGGGGCCAGCACGTACGACCGGATCTGGGAGCCGAAGTCGACGGCCTTCCGTTCACCGCGGATCTGGTTCATGTGCTCCTCGCGCTTGCGGCGCTCCAGGTCGGCGAGCCGAGCTTTCAGGATGCTCATCGCGGTCGCCTTGTTCTGAAGCTGCGATCGTTCGTTCTGGCACGCGACGACGATACCGGTCGGGAGGTGGGTGATCCGGACGGCGGAGTCCGTGGTGTTGACCCCCTGGCCGCCGGGGCCGCTGGAGCGATACACGTCGATCCGAAGGTCCTGCTCGTCGATCTCGATCTCCTCGGCCTCCGATTCGTCCAGCGCGGGGATCACGTCGAGCGACGCGAAGGAGGTGTGGCGCCGCTTCTGCGCGTCGTAGGGACTGATCCGGACCAGCCGGTGGACCCCACGCTCCGCCGACAGCAGTCCGTACGCGTTGGGTCCGTGCACCGTGAAGGTGGCAGACTTGATCCCCGCTTCGTCGCCGTAGTGCACCTCGTCGACCTCGACCTTGAAGCTCTCCTGCTCCGCCCACCGCGTGTACATCCGAAGCAGCATGTCGGCCCAATCCATGGACTCCGTCCCGCCGGCCCCCGCCTGAACCGTGGCGATCGCGTCGTGGGCGTCGTACGGGCCGGACAGGAGCGCCGCGAGCTCCACCTTCTCCAGATCGACCTCGAGCGCGGCCATCGTCTGCTCGAGCTCGTGCTGAAGATCGGGGTCGGTCGACCCGGTCAGGAGCTCGTCGATCGCTGTCGCGTCACCGAGTCTGCGCTGCAATGCGTCATAGCGATCGACCTCGGCGGTCAGCCGCGCGAGCTTGGACGTGACCTGCTGGCCGTGGGCAGGATCGTCCCAGAGCGATGGGTCGGATGCCTGCTGCTGCAGATCGACCATCTCCGCGCGTTTGCCGTCGACGTCAAAGGAACCCCCTTGCCGCCTCGACACGCTCGGCGATCGCTCGTAGCCGCTCGGTGTGCTCGCTCATGTCGGTGCGAGTCTACGGGCCGTACGCTTCCCCGCCATGCATGAGGCCGTCCGCGAGCTCGAACCGCGGGATGCTGCGGCGTGCGACGCGATCGTCGCCGGCTTGCCCGAGTGGTTCGGGAACGAGCAGGGCATCCGTGACTGCGCGCTCGCGGTCCGCTCGCACGCCGGTCTCGTCGCGATCGACGAGACCGGCGTCACCGGCTTCCTCACGTGGACGCACGATCGCGAGCGCGGCGTCGCCGAGATCACGTGGATGGCGGTCCGTGCGGATTCCCGTCGCCATGGGCTGGGCCGCTCGCTCCTGGGCGCGCTCATCGACCGTCTGCACGAGGAGCAGGTCGATCGGTTGGACGTGAAGACGCTTTCTGAGCGCGCGACATACCCGCCCTATGCGGAGACGCGAGGCTTCTACCTGGCCAACGGGTTCGAGCCGGTTGCGGAGCTGGACATCTGGGACGAAGACAACCCCGCCGTCCTGCTGAGCCGTTCGCTGTGACGCGGCTACGACCTATGCCGCGGCACCGTGGCACTTCTTGTACTTCTTGCCACTGCCGCATGGACACGGCGCGTTCCGTGGGATCTTGTCGCTGAACGCTTGCTGGGGGTTGCCGGCTTGCCCGCCCTCCCGGACGGCCTCTCCCGCGCCGCCGGCGCCGGCGGCGACCTCGTCCCGGTTCTCCTGCACGCGCTGGACCCGGGTCGCCGCCGGCGCCGGCGGCTGATCCTGCCGCACCAGCTCGACCCGGTAGATGTACTTCACGAAGTCCTCCTGGATCGACTCCGTGAGCTCGTCGAACATCATGAACGCCTCGCGCTGGTACTCGGTGAGGGGGTCCCGCTGGGCGTACGAACGCAGGTGGATCCCTTCTTGGAGGTAGTCCATCTCGTACAGGTGCTCGCGCCACTTCGTGTCCGTGATGTTGAGAAGCACGACCCGCTCGAGCTCGCGCATGACCTCGGGCGTGATATCCGCCTCCTTGGCCTCGTACGCCTCCTCGGCCTCGTGCACGAAGCGCGCCTGCAGCTCCGCCACGTCGCGCACGTCTTCGATGTCCGCCACCGTGGTCCGGAGCGGGAAGAACTCCCCGAGCGCGACCAGCAGCGCCTCGCGGTCCCAGTCCTCCGGATAGGTGTCGGGCGGACACCAGGAAGCGACCACGTCGGCGATGACGTCCTCGACGAAGCCCAGCGCTTGTTCCTTCAGGTCGTAGCCTTCGAGGATCTTGCGGCGCTCTCCGTAGATCACCGCACGCTGGCCGTTCATCACCTCGTCGTACTTGAGGACGTTCTTGCGGAGCTCGTAGTTGCGTTCCTCGATCTGCTTCTGGGCGCTCTCCACCGCTCGCGTGACCATCTTGGCCTCGATCGGTTCGCCCTCGGGCCATTTGAACCGGTTCATGATCGACGCGACGCGATCGGAGGCGAACATCCGCATCAGGTCGTCCTCGAGCGAGAGGTAGAACAGCGACTCACCCGGGTCGCCCTGGCGGCCCGACCGGCCACGCAGCTGGTTGTCGATCCGGCGGGACTCGTGACGCTCGGTCCCCTGCACGTAGAGCCCGCCCAGCCCCACGACCTCGTCGTGCTCCGCGTCCGTCTGCGCCTTGAACTTGGTCAGGATCGGCTCGTATTCGGCCTCGTAGGCGGTCCGCTCGTCCTCGTCCATCTCGAAGAGCAGGTACCGGTCGTTGTCGAACTCGCGTGCTGCCATCTCCTGGCGGGCAAGGTACTCGGGGTTCCCGCCGAGCAGGATATCGACGCCGCGGCCGGCCATGTTGGTCGCGACCGTGACCGATCCCTTCCGGCCGGCCTGGGCCACGATCATGGCCTCCTTCTCGTGATTCTTGGCGTTCAGGACGTTGTGCTGGATCCCTCGGCGGCTCAGCACACCCGAGAGCCGCTCGGACTTCTCGATCGAGACCGTGCCCACGAGGATCGGCTGGCCCTGCGCGTTGCGCTCGATGATGTCGTCGGCGACCGCGTCCCACTTCTCGTCTTCGCTCTTGTAATCTTGTACGTCTCCTCGAACTCGGTCAGCTGGGTCTTGGCCGTCCCCGTCATGCCGGAGAGCTTGTCGTACATCTTGAAGTAGTTCTGGATCGTGATGGTTGCGAGGGTCTGGTTCTCCTCCTTGATCCGCACGCCTTCCTTCGCCTCGATCGCTTGGTGGAGCCCCTCCGAGTACCGGCGGCCCTCCAGAACGCGGCCGGTGAACTCGTCGACGATCTTGACCTCACCGTTCTGGACGACGTAGGCCACGTCGCGCTTGTAGAGCTCCTTCGCGCGGAGCGCGTTGTGCAGGTGATGCACCAGCATCGTGTTGGAGCTGTCGTAGAGGTTCTCGATGTTGAGCAGTTCCTCGACCTTCGCGACGCCCTGCTCCGTGACGGCCACTTGGTACTTGGCCTCTTCGACCTCGTAATCCTCGTCGATCGAGAGCCGGGGAGCGATCCTGGCGAATGTCTGGTACCACTTGGCAGAGTCGGCCACCATCCCGCTGATGATCAGCGGTGTCCGCGCCTCGTCGATCAGGATCGAGTCGACCTCGTCCACGATCGCGTAGCGGTACCCCCGCTGGACGCACTCCTCCAGCCGCATCGCCATGTTGTCGCGCAGGTAGTCGAATCCGAACTCGTTGTTCGTGCCGTACGTGATGTCGGCCGCGTAAGCCGGCCGGCGCTGTTGTGGGGTCATGGAGGCCTGGATCAGCCCGACGTTCAGCCCGAGGAAGCGGTAGATCCCGCCCATCCACTCGGAGTCGCGTTTGGCCAGATAGTCGTTGACCGTCACGATGTGGACGCCCTTGCCCTCGAGGGCGTTCAGGTAGCCGGGGAGGGTCGAGACGAGCGTCTTCCCCTCACCGGTCTTCATCTCGGCGATGTTGCCTTGGTGCAGGGCTGCCCCGCCCATCACCTGCACATCGAAATGGCGCTGCCCGATCGTCCGGCGGGCGGCTTCCCGGACGGTGGCGAACGCCTCCGGCAGGAGATCGTCGAGTGGCTCGCCGTTCACGACACGCTCCTTGAACGCGACCGTGTTGGCCCGGAGCTCGTCCTCGCTCAGGTCCTCGACCTCGGGCTCGTAGGTGTTCACGAGCTTCGCGAGGTCGGCGAGGTTCTTCAGTTTGCGACCTTCGCCGAGGTTGGCGATCTTGTCGAGTACCGGCACGCTTGATCCTTCGGTCTTCTGAGGGCGTCTTCCTATGGTACCGGCGGAGCCGTGGAGCAACGTTCAACGTCACATGGGCTCTTCGAGCGCTCCCAACCGCTCCACGAGCCGAGCGTTCTCCCGGTAGTCCACGGGGCAGGCGATCACGGAGACCGCATCGTCATCCAGCGCCTTCCGGAGCGTCGGCAGCAGCTCCCCGGCCGCCCGGATCGAATAGCCGCGAGCCCCGAAGCTCTCCGCGTAACGCACGAAGTCCGGGTTGTCGAAGGAGACCGCCGCCCGCCTCCCGAAGTGGATGTCCTGTTTCCACCCGATCAGCCCGTACCCCCCGTCCACCCACACGAGGATCACGATGGGGACCCGCTCACGCACGGCCGTCTCGATCTCCGCCGCGCTCATCAGGAACGCCCCGTCACCCATCGCGGCAAGCACCTTGCGTTGGGGGAACGCGAGCTTCGCGGCGAACGCACCCGGGAGCGAGAACGCCATCGTCGCGAGTCCGTTCGAGATCAGACACGTGTTGGGCGCGTACGTCGGGTAGAGCCGAGCCATCCACATCTTGGCCGCCCCCGTGTCGCAGAGCACGATGTCCTCGCGCCCCATCGCCTCACGGATGTCGGAGACGATCCGGGCCGGTGTGACCGGGAAGGCGTCGTTCGCCGCCCCGTGCTCCAGCTCCTCCCGCACGAGGCTCTTGACCGGCGGGACCCCACCACCGATCGGATGGAGGTCGCGCGCGCCGGCGATCTCGTCGAGGGTCTCCCCGATCGACCCCTGAAGCCCGACCGCGAGCGTGTAGTGCGCGTCCACCTCGGCGACGGTCCGATGGACGTGCACGATCCGCTTGTCGCGAGCAGGGTTCCAGCGCGAAGGGGCGTACTCCACCAGGTCGTAGCCGACCGCGACCACGACATCGGCAGTATCGAACCCGAAGTTCGCGTAGTCCTTGACCATGAACCCGATCGTCCCGAGCGCGTTCGGGTGATCGTCCGGGAAGACACCCTTGCCGAGGAACGTCGTGGCGACGGGAACCTGGAGCCGCTCGCTGAATCGGAGCAGGGACCCCATCGCGTGGTCACGCGCCACGCCCGCACCGGCGAGCACGACGGGGTGGGTCGCCTGCGCCAAGACGTGGGCCGCCCGATGCACCTGATCCACCGAGGGCGACGGGTCGCGCGGAACGTTCACGGGGAGCGGGTCGCCCTCGGCCGGCTGTTCGGCCACATCCTCGGGGAGGATCACGAACGTCGCGCCTGGCCGCTCGGTCTGCGCCTGTTTGAAGGCCTTCCTGATCAGCTCCGGGGCGCTTCCCGCCAGCGTCACTTGGTCACCCCATTTCGTCACCGGCCGGAACAGGGACACCAGGTCGACCACCTGATGTGACTCCTTGTAGAGCCGGTCGAGCCCGGCCTGCGCGGTGAGTGCCACGAGGGGATGCGAGTCGAGCTGGGCGTTGGCGACGCCAAGCAGCAGGTTGATCGCGCCCGGTCCGAGCGTCGCCAGGCACACCCCGGCCTTCCCCGTCAGCGCGCCGTAGGTATCCGCCATGAAAGCGGCCCCGCGCTCGTCCCGGGTGGTGATGAAGTGGATCGATGACGAAGCGATCGCATCGATCACGTGCAGGTTCTCCTCGCCCGGCAGACCGAAGACGTACTCGACGCCCTCGTTCTCCAGGCACGAGACCAGGAGCTGCGCGACGTTGCGGTGCCGGTCGCTGCTCACGGCTCCAGCCTACGGATGCGGGGGTGCGGACGACCTCGGGCGGGCCCCGATGCTAGGGTGCCGCTTCGTGACCGACCGGCCCGAGCACCTGGCCATCTCGTGGGCGCAGCAGTGGGAGGACGTGCGGTTGTGGCGGGTCCTTCGGCATCGAACCCCCGGGTTCTACGTGGACGTGGGTGCGATGGATCCGGTCATCGACTCCGTGACGAAGGTGTTCTACGACCACGGCTGGCACGGTATCGACATCGAGCCGCACCCGGCGTACGCCGCGGCGCTCCGCAGCGCCCGCGCTCGCGACGTCGTCGAGGAAACCGCGGCGGACGCCACGGAGGGGTCCGTCGCGCTCCATCTCGTCGCGACCCGTGACGGCGACGACACCGGTCTGTCGACCACGGTCGAGCGGCACGCTCGACGCCATGCAACCGAGGGGATGTCCATCCGGACGATCGACGTACGGACCGCGCCCCTGACGGAGCTCCTGGCAGGAACGGAGGCGGAGGATCCCGCCGCGTTCCACTTCCTCAAGATCGACGTCGAGGGCCGGGAGGCGGCGGTGCTCCGCGGGATGGACCTCGACCGATTCCGGCCGATGGTGGTCGTGCTCGAAGCGCGCGAGCCGAACCGCCCGACCGACGCGTACGGGGCGGCCGAGGATCTGTTGCTGGGGTCCGCGTACCGCTTCTCGACCGACGACGGGATCAACCGGTGGTACGTGCGGGAGGACGCGACCGGCGTCCTCGACGCCCTCGCGCTCGAGATCAACCCGGTCACGGACGGCAGCCCCCGTCGATGGGCCGACGTCGCCCGGGAGGACGAGCTGAGGGCCGAGGTGGCTCGGCTCGAAGCTCGGATCGCGGAGCTCCGAGCCGACGTGTCGGCGCTGCGCGCAGCGTCGCGAGGAGCCCGGGATGACCTCGAGCGTGTGACGGAGGACCTCCGGTCGGTTCAACGATCCCGATCGTGGCGGTTGACGGCTCCGTTACGGGCGGTCGTTCGAGGCCTTCGCGGGCGGGGCGGGCGAGCCTAGCCTCAAGTGATCTCGATCATCTTCTCGCGGACGGCATAGACCACCGCTTCCATGCGCGAATGCAGGTGCAGCTTCTCGAGGATGTTCCGGATGTGGTTCTTGACGGTGTTCTCCGAGATGTAGAGCTGCTTCGCGATGTCCCGGTTGTTCAGGCCCTGCGCGACGAGTTTGAGGACCTCCATCTCGCGCTCGGTCAACCGTGGGGCCGGCATCTGCGGCCGCTCTTCGGTCGCCTTCGAGATCGCCGCGAACTCCGTGAGGAGCTTCGATGCCATGGACGGCGAGATCCGCGACTGTCCGGCCCAGACGCTCCTGATCGCGTCGGAGACCTCCTCGATCGGGATCTCCTTGAGCAGGTAGCCGCTGGCGCCTGCCTTGATCGCGTCATAGAGATCGGCTTCCTCGTCGCTGATCGTCAGCATCAGGATCTTGACGTGGGGAAGCAGCTCCTTGATCTGGGCGGTCGCCTCGATCCCGGATCGCTTCGGCATCCGAACGTCCATCAGGACGACGTCCGGCATCGTCTCCTGGGCCTTCTCGATCGCCTCCTGTCCATCGGACGCCTCGCCGACGAGCTCCAGGTCGGGTTCATTGCCGAGGACCATCTCGAGACCCCTGCGGAACAATGCGTGATCGTCGACCACCATCACCCGGAGCCGTTCGTCAGCGCCGCGATCCTTGGACACGCCTACTCCTCCTGCTCAGCCGACGGTTCGGCCTCGGGGTGGGTCAGCGCGGATTCTAGACCACGCTTCCGCCTCCACGGGCGCTTCCTGCCGTGATGGTCACGCAGCTGCCGCTCGAGCTTTTCCTTGACCCGGTCGATCGCCGTGGCAACGTCTTCGGCTTCAGCTTCGGCCCGGAAGGTCTTGCGCGGGATCCGCAGCGCCGCCTCGACCCGCTTGAGCCCATCGGGCCGCGGGTGGTGCTCGTTGATGAGCTCGACCTCGATCCGTGTGGTTCGCGGCTCGAGGCGCTCGAGCGGCGCCAGCTTCTGCTCGGCCGTCAGGCGGATGTCCTCGGTGACCCGCATGCCGCGGCCCGTGAAGCTCAGATCCATCCGCTCGGCACCCCTCGTCCGTCGGGTGGGCTCACGTCCGGCTGACCTGGTCTTTGTCCCCACACTCGCCTGCCGGAGCCTTCGCCCGATCGCCCGGACGTCCGCGGCGATCGGACTCCCGCCCTCTCCCGGTTCCCCGGGGCAGGTCTTACATCTAAACCGCGCCATGCTCAGCGACCAACGGTCGCCTTACGTGGGTCGTTTCGCCCGCGGCTGGCATCGACTACCGGGGAGGTTCCCCGGGCAACCACAGACCCGGACGTGCGCCCGTCCGAGGATAGGCACGACCGCCGCGAACCCGCAACGTGGGCACCGGGTCGTGGAACGAGCGCGCCGCGGTGATGAGATGGATCCGGCGGGCGCCAGCGGCGGCTAACGCCTCGGCGCACGCCGCGGCCGTCGCCCCGGTGGTGAGGACGTCATCGACGAGCACGACGCGCTCCGGCGCCGCACGGGTCGCTTCGAAGCTCCCTCGCATGGCCGCGCGGCGCTCGGCGCCACCGCGCCGAGCTTGCGGGCCCGTGGAACGTGCCCGTCGAAGCAATCGGGCGACGGGCAGGCCGGTCCGGTGCCCAAGCCCCACGGCCAGCGCGCGCGCCTGGTCGTAACCTCGCTCGGCCAGCCGCCGACGCGCCAGCGGGACCCACGTGACGACGTGGACGGGAGGGATCTCGTCGCACGCGACGATCGCGTCCGCGAAGGCGGCCGCGACGTCGCGCCATCCGGAGAACTTCAGCCGGTGCACGGCCCGTCGCGCCGGACCGTCGAAGAGGAACGGCGCACGAGCGGAGGTCACAGGGTGAGGAGGACAGTCACGACAAGACGCCACCGGGACGCGGGACGGCCGTCCGCACCGATCGCACCAGGGACGCCCCAGCGCGACGAGCGCAGCGCTACAGCCGGGGCAGAACGGCCACGTCCCGTCCCCGCATCCCGCGCACCGGCGTGGGAAGACGACATCGAGCGCCCGCGCCAGCACGCGCCGACCGTACCGGGCGCAACCGACATGGCTAGGGCAGGTCGACCTGGACCGGCTCCGATCCCCGCCCCTCGATCGTGAGGCGCCGCTGCGACCGGAGCGCCGGATACCCGATCACGCGACCGTGACCCGATGGCTCATCGAACTCGATCTCGAGCACGGGATGGGCGGCGCCGTCCATCTCGAGCTTGACCGCGGGAAGGGTGTCCGCGGCGAACGAGACGCGCACGCTGTCCCCGAGGCATTCGAGCGTCTCCCAGGCGACCCCGCCGGCCTTCTTCCCGATCATGGCGTTTCCGCGTCGAACGGCCGAGCGGGGCCAGGGGATCGCGAACGGCCGACCCGGGTGCAGGACGCTCGGGATCCCGTCGACGAGCACCGCACACTCGAGCCGGTACCACCCCGCCGCCAGATCCATCGTGGGGACCTCGAACGGCACGAAGGTGTCGAGGGTCGGCGCCACCTCCAGCACCATCGCGTCCAGTCCGATCGCCCGGCCGCCTCGCCCGGCGCACTCGGCCGCGCGGGCCGACTCGATCCGCACCTGATGAGGGAGCCCGTCGGCGCCGCGGAGCAGGAACGCACCCTTCACCGAGACCGGGAACCGCTCGTACGCGGCCCGGACGGAGACGGCGTCGTTCTCCACGTTCGCGCTACGTCCCCTGCTGCCACGAGTGCAAGTACTCGTCTTGCTCGGCCGTGAGCTGATCGATCTCGACGTTCATGGCCCGGAGCTTGAGACGCGCGACCTCCCGATCGATCTCCACCGGGACCGGATAGACCCTCTTCTCGAGCGTCGCGTGGTTCTTCACCATCCATTCCACGGCCAGCGCCTGGTTCGCGAACGACATGTCCATGACGGCGGCCGGGTGACCCTCGGCGGCGGCGAGGTTCACGAGCCGGCCCTCACCGAGGAGATTGATCCGCCGCCCGTCGGCGAGCGTGTACTCGTCGACGAACTCGCGGAGGCGCCGGACGCCTCCGGTCGCCAGCCCGCGGAGCGCACCCTTGTCGATCTCGACGTCGAAGTGCCCGCTGTTGGCGAGGATCGCGCCGTCCTTCATCAGCTCGAAGTGTTCGCGGCGGATCACGCCCGTGTCCCCCGTGACGGTGACGAACAGGTCGCCGACCCGTGCAGCATCGCGGATCGGCATGACCCGATACCCCTCCATGACGGCCTCGAGCGCCGAGGTGGGGTCGACCTCGGTCACGATCACGTGCGCCCCCATGCCTCGAGCACGAGCGGCGACCCCGCGGCCGCACATCCCGTACCCGGCGACCACGAACGTCTTACCGGCGATGAGCCGGTTCGTCGAGCGCATGATCGCGTCCATCGTCGATTGGCCGGTGCCGAACCGATTGTCGAACAGATGCTTCGTGTCGGCGTCGTTGACCGACACGATCGGATACGCGAGCGCGCCGTCCGCGGCCATCGCGCGCAGCCGGATCACCCCGGTCGTGGTTTCCTCGGTGCCCCCGAGCACCTCGGCGAGCTGGTCCACGCGTTGGGTGTGCAGGACGCTCACCAGATCTGCACCGTCGTCCATCGTGATCATCGGTCTGAGGTCGAGCACAGCGTTGATGTGCTTGTAGTACGTGTCGTTGTCCTCGCCCTTGATCGCGAACGTCTCCACACCGCTCTGCTCCGTCAGCGCCGCCGCAACGTCATCCTGCGTGGACAGCGGGTTGGACGCGGCGAGCACGACCTCCGCTCTCCCGGCCGCGAGTGTCTCCATCAGGTTGGCCGTCTCGGTCGTCACGTGCAGGCACGCGGCGATCCTGATGCCGTCGAGCGGCCGCTCCTTGTCGAAGCGTTCGCGGATCTGCCGCAGGACCGGCATCTCGCCGGCCGCCCAGTCGATCCGATCCCTCCCACCCCGCGCGAGCGCCGCGTCTCTGATGTCTCCCATCGTCACGTTCCTGCTTTCGGTCCGGGGAGGCGGGGCAACAGATCCACGAGGAGCCTCCCGACGGCCAACGCGGTCTCGTTCGAGACGCGAACGACCTCTTCGTGGGTGACGTGTTCGCCGAAGGCGTTCGTCAGACTACAGATGCCGAGCACGCGCATGCCGAGCGCCAGGGCGGGGAGGGCCTCGGGCACCATCGACATCCCGACGACCGTGGCGCCCAGACGCTGCAGCATCCCGACCTCGATGGGGGTCTCGTAGGCGGGGCCGCTCATGGCGGCGTAGACGCCATGAACGGCGTGGATCCCCAAGGCGTCCGCTCGCTCGACCGCGAGATCCCCGATCTCGCGGTCGTACACCTCCTCGGTGTTGATGAACGCCGGCATCCCGTCCGGATACCGCCATGCACGGAGCGGAGACACGCCCATCAGGTTCAGGTGATCACGCAGGATCACGACGGTTCCCGCCTCGACGCCAGGTTGGAGCCCGCCCACGGCGGCCGTCAGGACCATCGTCGACGCGCCCAGCTCATGGGCGAGACGCGGCAGCAGCGCCGGGACGTCCATACCGTGGCCCTCGTAGTAGTGGACCCGGCCGCTGAAGGCCGCGACCGCGACGCCGGCGAGGCGACCGAGACTGAGGGTGCCCGCGTGGCCCGGGACGCCGGACGGCGGGAACCCCGGGAGCTCGGTGAAGGCGAACGATCCCTCGATCTCCAGCTCGTCGCCGATGGCCGGGCCCAAACCCGAACCGAGGACCAGGCCGACCGACGAGAGCAGATCGGTGCGCGCGCGGACGACCTGGGCGCATCGGGCAGGGAGATCGTCGCCGGGGCTGGGGAGCCCCGACGTCACGTCGCCCTCGCGAGCGCCGCCTTGAGTCGGTCGATCACCGCCACAGGCGTGGGATCGACCCCGCGACGCAGCGCGACGTAGCAGCTCACGAGATCCCCGACAACCACCAGCCCGAACAGCGTCGCGAGCGCCGAGCGGGTGCCGACCCGCACCTCGTCGTACGTGGCTCCGGCGTCGCGCGCGATGTCGGCGGACAACGGGAACCGAGCCGAGAGCTCCTCGGGTTCCGCGCCGTGGCGCAACCCGATCACCGCGCACCGCTCTCCGTACGGCCGCGTCCAACCGACGACCTCGTTGTGATCTAGCTCACTCATCGCCGACGCGAAGGCAGGCACCTTCCCGTTCTCGTTCATCTGCGTCTTCCAACGCATCGCGGCCACCGACGCGACGCCCTCGATCCCCCAGATCACCGGGATGCGGTCGCCGATCGTGGTCGCAAGCACCTTCGCCGGGTTCCGCTCAGCGGGGGTTTCCGGCGCCAGGTCCGCCGCCGCGCGTTCCAGCTCCGCGACGACCTCGTCGACCGCTTCTGCCAGTGAGGGGAGGAGGCCCGCGCTCTCCAGCGCTCCAAGCATCGCGAACGTGAGATGGCCCACGGCGGCGCGTGGTTGGAAGCCGCCGGGCACGTGCACGGCGGCCCAGCCGCGCGCCGCACACTCCTCGCTGAGGGCCCCGCCGCCCGTGATCGTCAGGATCCGGCACCCGCGGGCAGCCGCTTCGTGGAAGGCAGCGAGCGTCTCCGCCGTGTTCCCCGAATAGGACGAGACGACGACCAGTGTGCTCGGCCCGGCGAAGGCCGGCAGGACCGGCGAGCGGTTGACGTCGACCGGGATGCCGAGCCGTTCGCGGAACGCTTGCTTCAACACGTCGCCCGCGACAGCCGAGCCTCCCATGCCGCAGCACACGACGGAGGTGAGGCCCGCCAGATCGGGCAGGCCGGAGGCGGCGCGCCCGTTCGCGTACGCCTCGGCCACGTGCCGGGGCAATGCCGCGACGGCGCCGAGCATGTCGGCCGGGTCGCCGGCCCGCACCGATCCCGGGTCGTCGAGGTCGATCACCGTTTCCTCGCGGCCGGCTTCTCGGCCTCGTCGATCAGCATCACCGGGATGTCATCGCGCACCGGATAGCGGTAGCCGCATGTCCGGCAGACGAGCACCTCTTCGTCCTCGTGGTAGTCGACCTCCCCACGATCGTTCGGACACACGAGGATCCGCAGCAGTTCTGGGTCGAGCGTCACGCGGCCCTCCTCCTTCTCCTTCGGGGCTAGCTCCTGATCAGGTCCAGCATCGTCGCGGTCTTCCGAGCGAGCAACTCCGCCGTCGTCGCCTCGACGTTGAGCCGGAGCAGTGGCTCGGTGTTCGAGGGCCGGACGTTGCACCACCAATCCGGGTATTCGACCGTGAGCCCGTCCAGCCGGTCCTGTCGGCCGTCCGCGAGCGCCACCGCGATCCGTTCGATCCTCGCCAGCGGGTCATCGACCGGAGAATTGATCTCCCCCGAGTCGAAGTACTTGCGGAACGGCGCGAGGACGTCCGACAAGGGCGCATCCGCGGACGACAGCTCGCCGAGAGCGACCACCGCGGCGATCAGCCCGGAATCAGCCCGGTAGTTCTTGCGGAAGTAGTAATGGCCGGAGTGTTCGCCCCCGAAGATCGCGCCCGTTTCGGCCATCACCTGCTTGATGAACGAGTGACCGACCCGGGTGCGGATCGGTACGCCACCCTCGGCGCGGATCGATTCGGGGACGATCCAGGAGCAGATCAGGTTGTGAACGATCTTCGCGCCCGGTTCCTGGCGAAGCATCGCGCGCGCGACGAGCGCGGTGAGCAGCGACCCCGAGACATCCTCGGCCTTCTCGTCCACCAGGAACACCCGATCCGCATCGCCGTCGAAGGCAAGGCCGACGTCCGCATCGTGCTCGAGCACCGTCGCCTTGAGATCCTTCTGGTTCTCGGGATCGAGCGGATCCGCGGGATGGTTGGGGAACGTGCCGTCGAGCTCCGCATACAGGTGGTGGAGGGTCACCGGCAGTCGCGCCATCACCGCCGGCACGACCAGGCCGCCCATCCCGTTTGCGGTATCCACCGCGACGGTCAGCGGCCGCATGCCGGCGGCGTCCACGAACGAAAGCACGTGCTCGGTGTAGGGCTCGAGCAGGTCACGATGAGAGACGGTCCCCCTCGTCGCGGCCGGAGGCAGGTCATCGCGCTCGACGATCGCCCGGATCTCTCGGAGGCCGGTGTCTTCGCCGACGGGTCGCGCGCCCGGCATACAGAACTTCAACCCGTTGTAGTTCTTCGGGTTGTGGCTCGCGGTGAGCATCACGGCGGGGAGATCGAGCGAGCCGCTCGCGAAGTAGACGAGGTCGGTCGAGGCGAGGCCGAGATCGACGACGTCGACCCCCACCGAGGTCGCTCCCTCCGTGATCGCAGCGGCGAGCTCGGGCGAGGAGATCCGGCTGTC
>VAYF01000250.1 GCA_005883885.1 Actinomycetota bacterium
CGATCGTCGACAGACCGAGGTGGCCAGGCGCGGGAGCGGCGTCCAGGTCCGGCACGAAGCCCTGCCCGTCGTCGCGGACCCGCAGCGTCACGCCATCGCCCGCCGAAACGGCTTCGACCCGGACCCGTGTCGCCTTCGCATGCTTCGCTGCGTTGGCGACGGCCTCCTGCGCGATCCGGTACAGGAGGGCCCGCATGTCCGGATCCGGTTCCTGCGTCATCCCGTTCACGACTTCGACCACCCAGTCGCTCGCCTTCGCCCTCCGCTCGAGGTACACACGGAGCGCGGGGACGAGGCCCTCCCGGTCGAGGGCGGCCGGCCGGAGCTCGAAGAGCATCGAGCGGAGACGCTCGATCGCCGCGTGAACCTCCGACTCGATCCCTACGATCGCTTCCGTCGTGACCGTGTTGGGGAACTCGGCGAGCATCTGCAGCCGCATGTCGACGGCGCTCATCACCTGGATCGGGTCGTCATGGAGGTCCGCTGCGATCCGCTGGCGTTCCGACTCCTGAGCGTTCTGCAAGCGCCGGGCCAGCTCGCGACGTTGCTGCAGCGTCTGACGGAGCACGTCGAGGCTCCATCGGAGCTTCTCCTCGGCTTCCATCCGCTCGGTGATGTCCAGCATCACCCCTCGCCAGTACAAGAGCGTCCCGTCGGGCCCGCGGACGGGCGCGGCTTCGTCGCGGATCCACACGGTGCGCCCGTCCTTCGTGATGATCCGATACTCGTCGAGGTAGCGCGCCGCGTTGCGGTTGGATTCCTCGTTCGCGAGCGAGACACGGTCGCGGTCGTCGGGGTGGATCGCTTGCTTCCACAGTTCGGGATCCGCCATCCACTCCTCCACGGTGTATCCGAGCAGCGATTCGATCTGGGGACTCGTGTAGAGGTTCGTCGACAGCTCGTCCGGCCGATCGATGTAGAGGATCGCCGGGACGCCCTCCACGAGCATCCGATACGCGCCCGGGTGCAGCTCGTCGAATTGCCAGGCCGCGTCGTCAGTCATAGCCGTGTGATCACCCCGGCCAACAGCGCGATCCGAGGAGCAACGCTCTCCAGGTCGAGCCATTCGTCGCGGCTGTGCGCCCCTCCGCCGACCGGCCCGAGGCCATCGAGGGTCGGGCAGCCCGCCGCACTGGTCGTGTTCCCGTCGGACGCTCCCCCCGTTGCGGCGTCGGAGAGTGCGAACCCGAGCTCGCCGGCAACGGCCACGGCGGCATCCACCAAACGCTGGGACGCGGGGGTCTTCTCCATCGGTTGGTGCGAGCCCTCGGCGCGGACCGAGATCGTCATCCCGTCCATGGCTGGCTCCGCGCAGATCGCTTCGATCGCTCGCCTCGCTTCCTGGAGCGTCGCGAGCTCGGGGGCGCGGAGGTCCACCTCCAGGACCGCATCCTCCGCCACGACGTTCGACCTCGTTCCTCCTCGGAGGACCCCCACGTTGCACGTGACCCCGGGCCACCGCCCGTGGATGTCGGCGATCTCGATCGCCTTGTGCGCGGCCTCGATCACCGCGCTGCGACCTTCGTCGGGTTCCACCCCCGCATGCGCGGCTCGGCCGTGGATCCGGATCACGTAGTCGGTGGTCCCCTTGCGGGACGACACGATGGCTCCGTTCGCACGACCGGATTCCAAGATGAGCGCCGCATCGTGTCCGGCGGCGAGGCGCCTGATCGTCTCGCTCGAGGACGGCGAGCCGATCTCCTCATCGGGGTTGCAGACGTACGTGATGTGCTCGAACGCGTCGAAACCCGCCTCGCGGAGGACGTCTGCGGCGAAGAACCCCGACAGGAGGCCTCCCTTCATGTCACTCACCCCCGGTCCGTACGCGCGGTCCCCGCTGACCGAGAACGGTCGCTCGGAAGCCGTCCCGCCGTCGAACACCGTGTCCATATGGCCGATCATCAGCACCCGGGCGCCACCCGCTCCGTGGAGCGTTCCGACGACCGTGTCGCCCAGCTCGGGACCGGTGCCCGGCACGCCACCGATGCGTTCGACGTCCCATCCGCGCTCATGGAAGCGCGCTTCGCAGACATCGGCGATCCGGTTGACGCCCGCACGATCGAAGGTCCCGGAATCGACGTTCACGATCGCTCGAAGCGCGGCGACGTATCCCTCGTGATGGGCGGCCGCGAGGTCCCGGATCGCGAGCACGTCCATGGGTTGGACGCTAGCATGCGGCTCGTGGCCGGGGGTGAGCTGAACCGCTGGTGGCGCGTCGGCCTCCCGATCGTCACGCCGCTCGTCCGGCTCGTGTTCCGGACGCGTGTCGATGGTCTGGAGCACCTGCCTTCGAGCGGGGCGACCATCGTCGCGTTCAACCACATCAGCGCGCTCGACGGACCCGTGCTCGCGATCGAGATCGGCAGGCGGATCAAGCGGGAGAGCCGGTTCCTGGTCGCCGCCGAGTTCTTCCGCAAGGGGTTCTTCGGATGGATCCTCCGTCGCTACGACCAGATCCCGATCCGGCGCGGCGAGGGCGACGGATCGGCGCTGGAGGCCGCGCTTACCGCTGTGAAGGAGGGCGTCCTACTGGCCGTGGCGCCGGAGGGAACGGTGAACCCCGACCCGGACACGCTGATGCGGATCCGCAGCGGTGTAGCGCGCATCGCCCTTCCGAGTGGTGCTCCGGTGGTCCCTGTCGGTATCTGGGGCACGCATCGCCGATGGCCCTCGGCCGGGCCGTCCTGGGGCCGCCCGTGGCGGCCACGCCTGGTGATCGTGTTCGGCGAGCCGCTGCTCGCGGCCGGGAACGTCGACGATGACGGTGACGTGGAGGCGTTCCGTGAACGGCTGCGAGCGCATCTGGTGCGACAGGTCGAGCGAGCACGCTCGATCAGCGGCGAGCCGCCTTGATCGACGGGTCGATCGTGGGGGAACGAACGCGACGGGAGGGCCGGCACCGAGGTGCCGGCCCTCCCGCAAGGCCAGGTCGACGGCGGGGTGCGAGGGTTGGAGACCAAACTCCCGCCGCGGGGGGATGGGGTCGCTGAAGTCGTCCCGGCCTGCGTCCTTCCTCTCCGAGAGCGCTGCCCGCGCCGATCGTCCGTGGACGATCAGAGGCTTTCCCCCTTCCTATCGCTCGAAGGAACGAGGATGTACGCCTCGATCGCGAGAAACCGGATCGGTCGGGAAGGCTCAGCGCCCGTGCGACTCGGGAGGAGGCGAACCCTCGGGTCCGTTGTTCCCCGATCCGTGGTCGTTGTGGGACCCGTCGTCCCCGGTGCCCTGATCGCGATCGTGAGGGTCGTCCGCGGGCTTCGCCGATCCGCCGCCCCCGCCGCCGCGGATGCCGGAGGAAGCTCCGGCGCCGCCGTGCGCCGAGGCGCCGGAGCCCGAGGGCCGGTGGCTGGCGGTGGGCGGAACGGTGCTTGCGGTCGGACCAGGCGCGCTGCGCCCGCCATGCGACCCGAACGATGGACCGGCGAGCGCCGGAGCGGTGGTGACGGGCGACACAGCGGGTGGGGCGGGAGCGTCGATCCTCGCGATGAGCGTCGCCCACCCGGCCTCGACGGAGGGCACCGCGACGGCGGCCGCGGCCCTCGTCAGGCGGTCGTGGACCGCGATGAGGGCCGCGGCCGCCGCCCCGTGCACGGCGAGGAGTTGCTCGCGGGACAGCTCCTCGCGAGCCCAGGCGCCGAGATCGCGATCCAGCTCGCTCATGCCCGCTCCTCCAACACGTCCGCGAGCGCCTTCAGCGCCCGCCACTGCTTCGCGTTGACGGCCCCGGGCGTGGTGCCCA
>VAYF01000251.1 GCA_005883885.1 Actinomycetota bacterium
CACGGGCACGTCGACGATCCTCTTGAAGTTCGAAAGGGAGAACTGCCTCACCACGAGCCCGGTGAACGCATCCAGGTGCCAGAAGGCCGTCGCGTACATGACCACGAGCGCCCCGAGGTAGATCACGAGGAACCACAGGCCGGGGACGCCGAGGAGCCCCCCGAGCCTCAGGCCGGGGTGGCGGAACAGGAATGCCGAGACACGGGTTCGCGTCCCGGCCTGTCGGTCGGCTTCGTCGCTCACCACGGTTACCAGCCGGGAGGGCGGAGACCGTCGCGAGCGACAGCCTCCACCCCCACCGACTCACGCTCCGGTGATCTCCGTCCATTTCTGCGACCAGACGGAGTAATCCATGCACGTGTTCCCTCGGTCGTCGCCGCAGGCCGCTTGCGGGGTCCGCCACAGGTAGAGCGAGTTCAGGAAGTCCACATTGCCGCAGAACGAGTACTCGACCGAGTTCACGAGCTGCGCCCCGCCCTTGCCCAAGCTCTTCGCGATCAGGTCACAGGACTTGGTGTTGCTCCCCGCGGCGCCGTACCACACGCCGACCTCGGCCTGGACCTTCGGCTCCATCGTGTACTTCATCCACTCGAGCATGCAGTTCGGGTGCGGGGCGTTGGCCGAGATCATCCAGGTGTCAGCCCACCCCGTGACGCCCTCGCTCGGGATGACCGCTGCGGCGGGCGCCGAGTCCTTGGTGTACGTGAGGTTGATCGGCCATGCCGTTCCCGCGACGATCGACTTGTTGTTGAAGCCGTCGATCTCGTCCGTGTACAGCGCCCAGTACTTCGCGAGCATCGGCTTCTGGGTCTGCAGGAGGCTGGCGGCGGCATCCAGCTGGTCCGAGGTCAGCTCGTACGGGTTGGTGATGCCGAGGCTGGGGTTATGGGTCTTCAGATAGACCGCGGCATCCGCGATGAAGATCGGATCGTTGTACGCGGTCAGCTTTCCCGCGTACGGATTGGGCTTGCCGTTCAACGTCGGCTCGAACGTGATGTCCCAGCTCTTCGGCGCCGGCTTTACGAGATTCGTGTTGTACATCAAGAAGTTCGGTCCGTACATGTAGGGCACGCCGTAAACGTAGCCGTTCACGACGTAGTGGGAGTTGTTCGTGCCGGTCGCCGGTTGCAGCGGCGAGATCACGTTGGGGAACTCGGGGAACAGCGCCGGGTCGATCGCGGCGACGTTCCCACCGGCGATCAGCTTGTTCGTCGCGTTCCCGGAGGCGGACACGCCGTCGTACACGGATCCCCCACCTTGGCGCATCAGGGTAACCATCTCGTCGGAGGTGTCGGCGTACTTCACACTGACCTTGCAGCCGGTCTGGTTCTCGAACGGATGGACCCAGTCGTAGTTGGGGTCGTTCGATCCGTCTTCGGTGTACCCGTTCCACGCGATCAGTTTGAGGGCGCCCTCGCCCTGGCCGATCGAGTTGTAGACCTTGGGTGCGGCGGTGCCACCACCGGAAGGCGTATTCGATCCACACGCCGCCGCGACCAGCGCCAGCGCGCCCAAGACGGCACACGCCGCCGTCAGTCTCCTCATGATGCCCGTGCCTCCTCCTGGTCCATGGACCCTTCCTGTGCGCCCGCGGGCGCCTCGACCGGTCGGTTGTTGCTCCGCCCCCAGATCAGTCGCACGGCCTTGCCGCGCACCTGCAGCGCCTCCATCGAGCTCGTCGCGAGGTTCTGCTGCATCACGACGAGAGAGCCGCCCACATCGAGCTCGACGACGTACCGCGTCGTGGCGCCCAGGTAGACGACCTCGCGCACGTGGCCGGTCGCGGTGCAGGAGGCGCCCTCGACGGGCGCATCGAGCTCGTGCATCGAGATCTTCTCGGGGCGGATCGTGAACGGCTGCGCATCACCGGCGATCGCCGCCGCCGCCTCACCCTCGAGCACGTTGGAAACGCCGACGAAGCCCGCGACGAAGCCCGTCGCCGGCCGTTCGTAGACCTCGGCAGGTGAGCCCACCTGTTCGATGCGTCCGCGATTGAACACCGCCAGGCGGTCACTCATGGTGAGAGCTTCCTCCTGGTCGTGCGTGACGTAGATGAACGTGATGCTGACCTCTTCCTGGATCTCTTTCAGCTCGATCTGCATCGCCTGGCGGAGCTTGAGGTCGAGCGCACCGAGCGGCTCGTCGAGCAACAGGACCTTCGGGCGCATCACCAGCGCACGCGCGAGCGCGACCCGTTGTCGCTGACCACCGGAGAGCTGGGCCGGCTTGCGCTGGCCGAACTCCGGCAGCCGCATCATCTCCAAGGCGTCGGCGACCAGACGTCGCCGTTCGGCCCGCGGAACCTTGCGCACCATGAGGCCGTAGCCGACGTTGTCGGCGACGGTCATGTGCGGGAACAAGGCGTAGTCCTGGAAGACGGTGTTGACCTCGCGCTCGTATGGGGCGAGTTTCGACACGTCCCGTCCGCCGAGATAGATCCTTCCACTCGTCGGGGTCTCGAACCCCGCGATCATCCGCAGGCAGGTCGTCTTCCCCGACCCGGACGGGCCGAGCATCGAGAAGAACTCCCCCTCGCGGACGTCCAGGTCCACCCCGTCCACCGCGACCACGTCGCCGAATCGCTTCACCACGCCCTCCAACCGGACGGCGGGGGCTGGCGGAACGGGCTCGACGTCGGACAGGTCGACCTCCAGGGACGGGACGCCGCACATCTTGCACGCCACAGCGGCGCCGGCGCAACACACCTTCCCCCCGAGCGCCCGCCTGCCGGATGCACCGATCCGTCGGGTCCGAAGCCGCTAATCCATGGTGCGGACCGTCGCAGCAAGGCCCCGGGTGAGGGACCCGAGGATGCCGGGACCCTCGTAGATCAGCGCCGTGTAGACCTGGATCGCTACCGCTCCTGCGTCCAGGCACCGGCGGGCGTCATCCACCGTGAAGATCCCTCCGCACGCCACCACCGGTACGTCGGGCCCGATCGCATCGACCAGCTCGGCGACCATCCGAGGGGTCTCGGCGCTGAGGGGACCGCCCGACAGCCCACCCCGGCCGGTCGCCATCCGGGGGTCGGTCACGCGCAGGGTGTTCGCGCAGACGATCCCCGAGGCGCCGGCGTCCCGGGCGGCCGTTGCGATCGACACCGCCTCCGCGCGGTCGTCGTCGCCGGCCGTGAACGGCGGGATCTTGACGAAGAGCGGCTTCGACGTGCGCGCCCGAAGCGTTCGCACGAGCTCACCTGTATGCGAGCTCGCATGCTCCCAACCCGCGTTCGGACTGCTCGCGTTG
>VAYF01000055.1 GCA_005883885.1 Actinomycetota bacterium
GGCGGGGAACATCGAGAAGATCGAGCCGGTCGACTCGGACGAAGCGTCCATCGAGGTCGAGCTCGATACCGACCAACCCTGATGCGGTTCGCCGATGCCCTCAAGCGGCTGGACGCTCGCCAGCCCGAGCACATGCCCGGTCCGTCGTTGGAGCGGATCCGCGAGGTCGCCGCGCTGCTGGATCAGCCACAGCTGACGTACCCCACGATCCACCTCACCGGGACGAACGGCAAGACCACGGCGGCCCGGGTCGCGGCATCGGTGGCGTGCGCGCACGGGATCACCGTCGGTCTGTACACCTCGCCCCACTTGCTGTCGGTCACCGAGCGCTTCTCGGTCTGCGGGCAGGACATCACCGAAGAGGAGTTCGCCCAGGAGTGGGAGCACCTCGAGCCGTTCCTCCAGCTCGTCGATGGCCGGGGGTCCGGCGAGGTCACGTACTTCGAGGCCGTCACCGCCCTCGCGTACCTCTGGTTCGCCGACAAGCCGGTCGGGCTCGGCGTGTTCGAGGTCGGGATGGGCGGGGCGTGGGATGCGACCAACCTCGTGGACGGCGAGGTCGCGGTCGTCACGCCGATCGGGATGGACCACGTCGCCGAGCTGGGGCCGACCCTCGAGGACATCGCGGGGGAGAAGGCGGGCATCCTCAAGCCCGGTTCGACCGCGGTGTTCCGCGAGCAGGAGCCTGCGGCCGCAGCCGTGTTGGAGGGGCGTGCTGCCGAGGTCGGCAGCACGCCCCGCTGGGAGGGCAAGGACTGGGAGGTCGAGGAACGCCTGCTCGCCGTCGGCGGGCAGGCGTTCCGCCTCCGTGGGCTCCACGCGACGTACGAGGACCTCTACCTGCCGCTGTTCGGTGACTACGCCGTGCACAACGCGGGGGCGGGGGTCGTCGCGGTTGAGGCGTTGACCGGGCAACCGCTGCACGACGAGACGCTGCGTGAGGGCCTGGCCGCGGTGCAGAGCCCCGGGCGGCTCGAGATCGTGGCGCTCCAGCCCTCGGTTGTCCTGGACGGTGCGCACAACCCTGCGGGTGCGGCCGCGCTCGCCGAGGCGATGCGCGAGTCCTTCCGGTGGGAGCGTCTGCACCTCGTCCTCGCCGTGAGCGCCAACAAGGATCTGGCGGGCATCTGCGCCCCGCTCGCACCGCTCGCCGACGAGGCGTACGTCGCCAGGAACGAGAGCGTGCGGAGCGCCGATCCGCTCGACGTCGCCGACGCGCTGGGTCGTCCGGCCGCGCGGTTCGGCGCGGTCGCAGAGGCGCTCGCCGCGGCACGAGCTGCAGCCGCTCCTCGCGACATCGTGCTCGTGACGGGGTCCCTGTTCACCGTTGCCGACGCCAAGCGAGCGCTGGCCGCGCGATGAGCGGCCGCTAGACTGACGCGACCATGGCGATCGAATCGACCCTGCTGATCGTGAAACCCGACGGCGTTCGGCGCGGTCTCGTCGGCGAGATCCTGCGACGGGCCGAGGCGAAGGGCCTCACCATCGATGCGCTCGAGCTCCGCGTGATCGAGCGAGCGACCGCCGAGGAACACTACGGCGAGCACCGCGAGAAGCCGTTCTTCGGCGAGCTCGTCGACTTCATCATCGGGGGACCGGTGGTGGTCGGGAAGCTCTCGGGCGAATCGGCGATCACCTGCTGGCGCACGCTGATGGGCCCGACCGATCCCGTGGACGCTCCGCCGGGCTCGATCCGCGGGGACTACGCCACCCTGATCGGCGAGAACATCGTGCACGGGTCCGACTCGCCGGAGTCCGCGGCACGGGAGCTGAAGCTCTTCTTCGGCGGCTGACCCCGTTGAGCGGACTCGAGGAAGCGTTCGAGCGGATCGGCCGCGCCGCGGAGCTCGATCTCCCGCTCACGCATGCGCCGGGCCTCGCGCTCGCCGTCACCGACGGCAACGACACGCTCGGCGCGGTCGTCCGCGGGTTCGCCGACGTCGCCGCCGGCCGTCCGATCAGGGTCGACACGCGCTTCCAGATCGGATCGATCTCGAAGTCCTTCGCGGCCCTCTGCATCCTGCAGGAAGAGGCGAGGGGAACGATCGCGCTCGACGTGTCGGTGAACGAGCTCCTCCCGTGGCTCGAGCTGCCGGAGCCGTTCGGTCCGATCACGCTGCATCACCTCCTGACCCATACCAGTGGGCTCATGACCGGGATCGAGCACGGACCGTGGGGGAAAGCCGATGCGCTGCGCGCGCGCTCGTACCCGCCGACCTTCGCGCCCGGCGACCGCTTCTCGTATTCGAACCTCGGCTACAAGCTGGTGGGACACGTGCTGGAGCGGGTCACCGGCATGCCCGTGCACGAGGTGCTCCAACACCGCCTCCTTGGCCCGCTCGGGATGACCCGGTCCGTCGGCGCGATCCTCGAGGAGGATCGCGCCGACGCCGCCGTTGGGTACGAGCCGCTCCTGTCGGACCGGCCTCCCCACCTCCAGAGCCAGCTCGCACCCGCCCTCTGGCAGGTCTCGAACGTCGCCGACGGCTCGATCGTGTCGACGGTCGCGGACCTCTGCGCGTATGCCCGGGTGGTCCTCGCGGGCGGGCGAGGGCCCTCGGGAGCGCTCCTCGAGCCCGATCGGTTCGAACGATGGATCGGGCCGTACGTGGACACTGAGGAGCGCGGCACGCGCTACGGATACGGGTGGAACGTCGTCGACCTCGGCGGGCGGAGGACGGTCCGACACAGCGGCGGCACGCTTGGGTTCGAGTCGCTGCTCGCGATCTGGCCGGACGAGGGTCTGGCGGTCGCACTGTGTCTGAACGGGTACGGGCTGCGCGACGCGATCGGCTCGTACGCGTTGAGCGTCGTTTCCGCCGCGGTGGGCGCGCGGCCGCTGCCCGAACCCTTCCAGCCTGAGCCACCGGAGCGGATCGCCGACGCCGACCCCATCGCCGGGCGCTTCGTGGGCGGCGATCGCACGATCGAGCTGGACGCGGCCGACGGCGGGCTCGTGCTTCGATCCGGTCCGTTGGCGGTCCGGCTCGAGCGATGGCCCGACGAACCCGACCTCTTCGCGGTGCCGCACCCGGCCTTCGACCGGCATCTGCTCCGGGTCGCGCGCGACCAGACCGGAGCGGTGCTCGGGGTGGGCCACGGTCCTCGGTGGTACGGCCGGGACGGCGTCATCCTCGACGAGGAGTCGCCGTTGACGCCGGGGTGGGACGCGTTCGCGGGTCTCTACCGGTCGGACGCGCCGTGGGTGCGAGCGATCAGGGTCTACGAACGACGTGGGGTGCTCCTCGCGGCGTGGCCCTCGAGCGGCGAGGAGTACGAGCTGACCCCCCTCCCGCAGGACTGGTTCGCGGTCGGGGATCCCGCGCTCCCGCGCCGAGCTCGGTTCCTCGACGTGGTCGAGGGTCGTGCGCAGACGCTGGAGTACAACGGGGCGATCCTGACGCGCTCGTTCGAAGGCTGACCGGGCCCGGGCGGGCCGATCAGCCCATCGCCCGGAACACGACACACGCGTTCTGGCCGCCGAACCCGAAAGAGTTCGAGAGCGCGAGCGCGACCTCCATCGTCCGCGCCTCGTTCGGAACGACGTCGAGGTCGCAGTCCGGGTCCGGGGTCGCGTAGTGGATCGTCGGGGGGATCGTCCCGTTCGTGATGGCCAGCGCGCAGACCGCCCCTTCGACGGCGCCGGCGGCGCCGAGCATGTGGCCTGTCATCGACTTCGTCGATGACACGGCCACCCGGTGGGCGACGTCCTCGCCCAGGGCCGCCTTGATCGCCACCGTTTCCGCGGCGTCGTTGAGCGGGGTGGAGGTTCCGTGGGCGTTGATGTAGGAGAGGTCCTCGGGCCGTACGCCGGCGTCGCGGAGCGCCCAGCGCATCGCGAGCGTCGCGCCCCCTCCCTTGGGATCGGGGGCCGTGATGTGATACGCGTCGTCCGACGCCCCGTATCCGGCCACCTCGCAGTAGACCCGCGCCCCACGGGCCCCCGCGTGCTCCTCGGATTCGAGGATCAACGTCGCCGCGCCCTCCGACAGCACGAACCCGTTGCGTCCGGCGTCGAAGGGTCGCGACGCGGTCTCGGGATCGGGGTTCTTCGTCAGCGCGGTCATCTGCGCGAACGCGGCGACCGTCAACGGAACGGTGGCCGCCTCCGAGCCGCCGACGACGCAGAGGTCCAGGTAGCCATCGCGGATCAGACGCATCCCTTCACCGATCGCGTTGTTCGACGACGCGCACGCCGACAGGGTGGCCATGTTGTGTCCGGTTAGTCCGTACCGCATCGCGATGTGTCCGGCGGCCGCGTTGGCCATGAGCATCGGGACCATGAAGGGGGATACCCGCCCCGGGCCCTTCTCGAGCAGCACGGAGTGCTGCGTGAGCAACGTCTGGATCCCGCCGATCCCGGTCCCGAAGATGCAGCCGCCTCGCTCGGACACGATCTCCGGCTCGGCGGCGTCCGCCCACGCGAGCGCGGCCGATGCCAGCGCGAAGTGGACGAACCGGTCCATGCGGCAGGCTTCTTTCGCGTCCAGATACGCGGATGGATCGAACCCGTCCACCTCGCCCGACACCTTGACGGACAGGTCGTCGGTCGGGAACTGGGTGATCCGTCGGACGCCGTTGCGGCCTGAGGTCATCCCCTTCCAGAAGTCGTCCACCCCGGTTCCGACCGGCGTGACGGGCCCGATCCCCGTGACGACGACTCGCGTACGTTGGCTCATGGTTCGCTGCGCCTCGCGCTCAGCTGACCCCGAGCTTGCTCGCGACGAGGTCGATCGCCTGGCCGACCGTCTTCACCGATTCCATCTCTTCCTCAGGGATCTCGATGCTCCACTCTTCTTCGAGCGCGAGCACGGCTTCAACCAGGTCGAGCGAATCGGCGTTGAGGTCTTCCTGGAACCGGGCGTCGGGGACGACTTGCACCTCGTCCACCGCGAGCTGCTCGGCGAGCACCTTCTTCACCCGGGTCTCGATCTCTGCACGATCGGTCATCGGTACCGTTCCTCCTGGCTCTTTCGGCTGGTTCTCGGGCATGTATCGGGTCGTGGCCGGTCAGCCTATCCGTTAGGCGGTCAATCCGCCGTCGACGGGGATCACCGTGCCGTTCACGTACGAGGCGTCCTCGGACATCAGGAACCGCACCACGGCCGCCACCTCTTCGAAACGAGCGGCGCGGTGGAGCGGTGTCTGGTCGATGTAGTAGGCGCGCATCTCGTCCGTGAGATGCGAGGTCATGTCCGTGTCGAGCAATCCGGGGCACAGCGCGTTGACGGTGACGCCTTTGGACGCCATCTCGCGTGCGAGGGACTTCGTGAGTCCGACGAGGCCGGACTTCGTGGCCGCGTAGACGGTCTGGCCGGCGTTCCCGTGGATCGCGACCGCGCTCGACATGTTGACGATCCGTCCCCACTTCTCGCGCAGCATCCCGCGGAGCGCCGCCTGCGAGCACAGGAACGAGCCGCGGAGGTTCGTCGCCATCGTCTGCTCGTAGACGTCCAACGGATACTTGATCAACAGGCCGTCGCGCGACATCCCGGCGTTGTTCACCAGCCCGGTCACGTTCCCGACCTCATCGGTCACGCGGCGGAAGGCTTCGTGGACGCTGGCTCCGTCGGTGACGTCGAGGGCGACCGCCAGGCCCTGCGTCCCTGCAGCCGAGAGCGCCTCGACCGTTTCCTTCGCGTCTTTCTCGCTCGACCGGTACCCGATCGCGACGGTCCAACCCGCCTCCGCAAGCGCGACCGCGCATGCGCGGCCGATCCCGCGCGATCCGCCGGTGACCACCGCGACCTTCGCCGTCACGTCGCGATCCCGGCCATCGTCCAGCGCATCGCCGTCGCACCCCACGTGAGTCCGGCGCCGAACGACGTGAAGAGGACGAGGTCGCCTTCCTTGATGCGGCCGGCCCGGTAAGCGCGATCGAGCGCGATGGGGATGGACGCGGCGCTCGTGTTGCCAACCTCGGCGACATCGACGACCGCGCGTTCGAGCGGGATCCCTAGTCGTTCGGCCACGGCGACCATGATGCGCGCGTTGGCCTGATGGGGGATCAGCAGGTCGACGTCCTCGGGGGCGTGTCCGTTCTTCTCGAGGACCTCGCGACATGCCGCGGCCATCTCGGTCACCGCGCGCTTGAACACCTCGCGACCGTTGGGCATCTGGACATGGTGACGCGAAGCGGCCAGGGTCTGGGGGGATGCCGGCTCGCGCGAGCCGCCCGCGGGCACGAGCAGGATCTCGGCGGCGGTGCCGTCCGCCCCGAGCACGGTTCCCTCGATCCCCGGCCGTTCGCTCGCCTGGATCACGGTCGCGCCGGCGCCATCGCCGAACAGCACGCACGTCTGCCGGTCGGTGAAGTCGAGGATCCTGCTGAACACCTCGGCGCCGATCAGCAGGATCGTGTCGGCCATCCCGGCTTCGACGAACGCCGTGGCGGCGGCCAGGCCGTAGGAGAAGCCCGCGCAGGCTGCGTTCACGTCGAACGCTGGGCACGGCAGCTCGAGCTTGTCCTGGACCCAGACCGCGGTCGCCGGGAACGGCGTGTCCCCGGTCACGCTCGCGCACACGATCATGTCGAGCTGCTCCGCCGGGATCCCGGCCGTTCGCAGCGCGATCCGTGCCGCCTCGACGGCGAGATCCGAGGTCACGACGCCGTCGTCGGCGAAGTGGCGCGCTTCGATGCCGGTGCGGCTGCGGATCCACTCGTCGGTCGTGTCGATCCGTGCCTCGAACCAGGTATTGGGGACGAGGCGGGGAGGGAGCGACGAGCCAACGCCGGTGATGGTGGCGTGTCTGCTCACGGCCACCGAGGATATCGGAAGGGCAGCACGGTGGCTCCCGTGATCAGGTGGAGGCGATGGCGCTCCGGGCCGCGTCGGGCGAGCCGGCCGCGACCGCTCGCACCGACCCGTCGATGCGTTTCATCAGCTTGGTGAGCACATCGCCGGGTCCCGCCTCGATGAACGTCGTCGCTCCGGCCCGGGCGAGCGAACGGATCCCGGTGTCCCATCGGACCGGCGACACCAGCTGCAGCGAGACGAGCTCCCGCAAGCGTCCGGCGTCGGTGATGAGCTCGCCGGCGACGTTCTCCGCGATCGACATCCGCGGATCCCGGATGTCGATCGCGTCGAGCGCTTCGACCACGGCCGGCAGGGCCGGCCGCATCAGTTCGCTGTGGAACGCTCCGGCGACCGCCAGCCGAACGGCTCGGACCTTTCGTTCAGCAGCGAGCGCCTCGAGCCGCTCGATCGCGGGGATCGACCCGCTCGCCACGACCTGGGCGGGGGAGTTCTCGTTCGCGACCACGAGGACGCCGTCCCTGCGGACCTGGTCGCAGAGCTGCTCGGCATCGGCGGAGCCGATGCCGAGCAGCGCCGTCATCCCACCGGGCTGCTCTTCGCCCGCGCGCTGCATCGCAACGCCGCGGATCACGACCAGCTCCAGCGCGTCGCGGAGCGACATCGACCCTGCCGCCACCAGGGCCGCGAACTCCCCGAGCGAATGTCCCGCCACCCCGACGGGATCGTCCGGCCCTTCGTTCCGCATCACCTCGAACGCTGCGACGTCACAGGCGAGCAACGCCGGCTGCGCGAACTCCGTCGTCGCGAGGGCGGCTTCCTCGTGACACGCCAAGACGACGTCTCGCCCCATCGCATCCGATGCTTCATCGAGCACCGCCCGTCCGGCCGGATCGGAAGCCCAAGGATCAGCCATCCCAAGGAACTGCGATCCCTGCCCAGGGAACAAGACGGCGAACGACATACCGAGCAGCGTAATGGGAGGGCTGCGGGTCGCGCCTCGCGAAACGGGTGGGGAGGGCGGGGGGGGGTCCCGCGCCTGACGAAACGGGGGAAGGGCTGCGGGTCGCGCGCCTGACGACGCGGGTGGGGAGGGCTGCGGGTCCCGCGCCTGACGACGCGGGCGGGGAGGGCTGCGGGTCGCGCGCCTGACGACGCGCCGCGAGCGGGGTTGCGTCGACGCGCGAGCGGCGCCGATCGCGGCGACGGCGCCAGCGCGACCCGCAGCCCGACCTGCAGCCCGACCTATGGCACCCCTATCGTTTCCCCTACCCCCGGTTGCCAGGCTCTGTCCGGGTCCTGTTGAATGAGCCCCGCGCAAAAACCCATGGCCGAAAGGGTTCAGCATCCGTCTTCCCCCACGTCCCGTTCCCAGGGGACGGAGGGGGTTCTCGGGTTCCTTGGTCGCGATATGGCGGTCGACCTCGGGACCGCGAACACGCTCGTCTACGTTCGCGGTCGCGGGGTGGTCCTGAACGAGCCGTCCGTCGTCGCGATCAACACCCTTACCGGCGCCATCCTGGCCGTGGGCGCCGAAGCCAAACGGATGATCGGGCGCACGCCGAGCCACATCCAGGCCGTCCGACCGCTCAAGGACGGCGTGATCGCCGACTTCGACGTCACGGAGAAGATGCTGCGGTACTTCATCCAAAGGGTGCACAAGCGCCGGCTGCTGGCGAAACCGCGTGTGGTCGTCTGCGTCCCGTCGGGGATCACCGGCGTCGAACAACGCGCGGTCGAGGAAGCGACGATCGCTGCGGGAAGCCGACGCGCCTACATCATCGAGGAGCCGATGGCGGCGGCGATCGGCGCCGGGCTCCCGATCCACGAGCCGACCGGGAACATGGTCGTCGACATCGGCGGTGGGACGACCGAGGTTGCGGTGATCTCGCTCGGAGGCATCGTCACGTCGACGAGCATCCGGATCGGGGGAGACGAGCTGGACGAGGCGATCATCCAGCACGTCAAGAAGGAGTACTCGCTCTTGCTCGGCGAACGTACCTCCGAAGCGATCAAGCTCGCGATCGCATCCGTCTTCCCCACACCGGACGAGCTGGTCGCCGAGATCAAGGGACGCGACCTCGTGTCCGGTCTGCCGAAGACGATCACGATCAGCGCGGAGGAGGTCCGCCGAGCGATCGAGGAACCCGTGAACGCCATCATCGATGCGATCAAGACGACGCTCGACCGGACCCCGCCGGAGCTCGCGGCAGACATCATGGATCGCGGGATCGTCCTCACGGGCGGCGGGGCGCTCCTGCGCGGTCTGGACAAGCGCCTCCGCCATGAGACCGGGATGCCGGTTCGGATCTCCGACACGCCGCTGCAGGCCGTGGTGCTCGGCTCGGGGAAGTGCCTCGAGGAGTTCGAGGTCCTGCAGCGCGTCCTGGTGAGCCCGAGCAGCCGGCGGTAGACCGGCGTGGTCACGCGCTCACGCCCCCGCAGCACGCGGCTGCTCGTCATCGCGCTGGTTTCGGTATCGCTCGCGATCATCACGCTCGACTACCGGGAAGGAGACGCGGGCCCGCTGGCCGAGGCGGGTCGCTGGACCCAAACCGCGATGGCTCCTCTGCAGCAGGGTGTCTCAACGGTCACGCGCCCTGTCGGGGACTTCTTCTCGGGGCTCGCGCACCTGCCTTCGCTCGAGCGTGACAACATCGATCTGCGGACGAAGGTCGCGGACCTCCAGACCCAGATCGCCGGTGTCGGGGACATCCAGGACCGACTCCGAACGCTCGAGGACCTGCTCGGCCTGAAGCGGACCCTCGATCCCGCCGGCGTCCCCGCCGTGGTGATCGGCAACGGGGTCTCGAACTTCGAATGGACGATCACGATCAGTGCGGGATCGGATGATGGCGTGGCCGTCGGCCAGCCGGTCGTCGCCGGGTCGGCGACGTCACCGCGTCTGGTGGGCAGGGTCGTTTCCGTCACGCCGGTCTCTTCCGACGTGCAGCCCCTGATCGATCAGAACTTCGCGGTCGCGGGACGCCTCAGCACGACCCGGGCGACGGGACTCGTCCGGGGCCGAGGCGAGCAGGACCCCACGATGGATGGCATCCCTCAGGACACGCAGATCGCGCTCAACGGCGTTCAGCCCGTCCAGGTCTTCACCGTGAGCTACGAGATCAACGGTCAGCATGGCCGGTACCCGCCGGGGATCTTGATCGGCGAGGTCTCGAGCGTGATCCAGAGCACCAACGCGCTCGAGACCGCGGTCACCCTTCGACCCGCCGTAGACTTCTCGGCGCTCGAGTACGTCCTCGTCTACAAGACCGATCAAGCTCCGGGAGGCTCGACGGGGTGATCCGCAGGGTCCTGGCGATCGCCGCGGTCGTGGTGACGGCCCTGCTCCTGCAGTCGACCGTTTTCGGACAGCTCCGCCTGTTGGGCGTTCGTCCGGAGCTGCTCTACCTCCTGACGATCGCGATCGCGTTGCTCGAAGGGCCGAACGAGGGCGCGACCGTCGGGTTCGCGAGCGGTCTGGCGCAAGACTTCCTGATGAACGAACCGAAAGGGCTGACCGCGCTCACGCTCACGCTCCTCGGCTACTCGGTCGGGATGTTCCGTCAGTTCATCGTGTCGCCCTCGCCGCTGGTGCCGACGATCGTCGTGGCGGTCGGAACGGCCGCCGGCGTGGCGTTCTACGAGGTCGTGTCGGTCCTGCTCGGGAACTTCCATGAGCGAGCGACCTACGGCGTCCGGGTTGCCGTGCTGACGGCCCTGTACAACGCCGTGCTCACACCGATCCTTTACCCGGTCCTGCGACGCATCACCGAGGGGTCCCGACCTCGAAGGGTGGTGCGGTTCTAGATGGACAAGATGTCGTCGAGGATCAAAGTGCTTGCCCTGCTGGTGGCGCTGATGTTCGTCGCGCTCTCGACCCGCCTCTGGTTCCTCCAGGTCCTTGCCACGACCCAGTTCCAGCGGGAGGCCCGGGCCAACAGCGTCCGGTTCGTCTACACGGAACCGTTGCGTGGCCTGATCTACGACGATCGGAAACGCCCGCTCGTCGAGAACCAGGAGAGCCTCGAGGTCCGGGTGAACCGTGACGCGATGGGGAACCAGGCCGAGGCCGTCGTCTACCGGTTGGCGCACCTCCTGAACATCCCGGTCCGGGTGCTCGTGGCTCGGCTGCAGGACAAGCGGTACTACTCGTTCCAGCCGATCCCGGTCGCGGAGTTCGTGCAACCGCGCGTGCGTGACTACATCGCCGAGTACCAGGAGCTGTTCCCCGGCGTCGAAGTGGTCCCGACGTCGGTGCGCGCGTACCCGCAGGGGCGTACCGCAGCGCACATCTTGGGATACCTCGGTCCCATCTTCGCCAACGAGTACGACAAGCTGAAGAACAAGGGGTACCAGCAGTCCGACGTGATCGGGCGCTCGGGTCTCGAGCAGACGTACGAGCGCTACCTCCGCGGCACCCAAGGGATCCAGAAGTTCATCGTGAACTCCAACGGAGAGACGATCCGCGCCCTCGGGGTGAAGGACCCGACGGCCGGCGACGACCTCCATCTCACGATCGATCTCCGGATCCAGCGAGCGGCCGAACGACAACTTCGGGAGGGACTCGTCCGGGCACGGGCCGGGACGGATTCGAACCACCGGCCACTGCAGGCGAACGCCGGGGCGGTGATCGTGATGGACGCGCAGACCGGGGCGATCAAGGCGATGGCGTCGCTCCCGAACTACGACCCGCGCTGGTTGGT
>VAYF01000234.1 GCA_005883885.1 Actinomycetota bacterium
TCCGGACTTCTCGAGGTTCCCGAGACGACCGTGAGCTCCGCGACCGGCTGGCGGGTGTGGTGGCTCGGCGTCAGGCCGCGCACGCTGGGCGCCGGTCTCGTTCCCGTCATCGTGGGCACGGCGGCCGCGGGAGAGGTGATCTGGTGGCGCTTGGTCGCGGCGGCGTTCGTCGCGGCGGGTCTGCAGATCGGCGTGAACCTCGCGAACGATTACTTCGACGGCGTGCGGGGGGTCGACACGCACGAACGGGTCGGGCCGCCCCGGCTCACGCAGAGCGGCGCGGCCACCCCTCGCGCGGTGCTCGTCGCGGCGCTGCTGTCGATCGGGGTCGCCGGGTTCGCGGGGCTGGCGCTCGCGATCGCCACCCGCCCCGTCCTGGTGCTGGTGGTCGGCGGACTCGGGATCCTGGCGGCGCTGCTCTACAGCGGGGGACCCCGACCGTACGCGGGGCTGGGACTCGGCGAGGTCATGGTGCTCGTCTTCTTCGGGCTGGCAGCGACGTGCGGGACATCGTTCGTGATGGTCGAAACGGTGACGGCGGCCTCGTGGTGGTGCGGCGCCGTGATGGGCCTGCTCGCGGTCGCGATCTTGGAGGCGAACAACATCCGCGATATCGGCACGGATGAGGCCGCGGGGAAGCGAACGCTCGCGGTGCGCCTCGGCGAGCCCCACGCACGCGCCCTGTTCGGGACGATGGTGGTCGGCGCTTTCGGCACGATCGTCGCGGGCGTCCTGGCGCACCTGTTGGATGCCTCGGTCGGCATGACGCAGTGGGGGCTGGTCGGTCTCGCGGCGTGGCCGCTCGCGATACAGCCGCTGGAAGCGGCTCGGATCGCGAGCGGCCGCGCCCTGATCCCCGTGCTCGTCGGGACGGCCAAGCTCCACGCGGCAACCGGCCTCCTCCTGTCGCTCGGTCTCGTGCTCTCGCACACGGTCTAGGTATGGGCCTCGGCGACGTGTCGCTCGCGTGCGCGTTCGCGTTGGTCGCCGCGCTCGCGGATCGCGGCGTCCGCCACGCGTGCCTCTCCCCCGGCTCACGCTCGACACCGCTCGCGTTGGCGCTCGCTCGCACTGACCGGATCAAGACCTACGTGCACCTCGACGAGCGGTCGGCCGCGTTCTTCGCGCTCGGCATCGCCAAGGCGAGCGATGCGGCGGTGGCGTTCGCGTGCACAAGCGGGACGGCCACCGCCGAGTACCTCCCGGCGATCGTCGAGGCGTCGCAATCGCGGACCCCGATCGTCGCGCTCACCGCCGACCGGCCGCCTCGCCTCCGCGGGACGGGCGCGAACCAGACGATCGATCAGACCGACCTCTACGGCCGCTACGCGCGGGCCTACCTCGAACCTCCCCTGCCGGCGACGGGAGCCGACGCGACCGCGTGGCGCGATACCGGGCTTCGAGCGATCGAGGCCGCCCTCGGCACGCCGGCCGGTCCCGTCCACGTGAACTGCCCCTTCGACGAGCCGCTCGTCCCGGATGGCGAGCAGATCGCTACCTCGCCGCCGCCTGCGGAGGAGACGGAGCCCACGGAGCGAGGGATCGAGGAAGATGCGGCGCGTGAGTCGCTGAAGTCCTTCCTTGCGACCTACGCCGGCCGTCGCGGCGTGATCGCGCTGGGACCGCTTCCCGCGCCGAGAACGTTGTCGCTGCTTTCCCTGGGCGCGCTGCTCGGGTGGCCGGTGCTCGCCGAACCCCTCAGCGGGTTGCGCCTGGATGCCGGCCGCGCCGGGCGGGCGCTCGCCGCAGGGCAGCTGCTGGTCGGCGATCCGGAGTGGCTGGATCGCCACCGCCCCGACGTCGTGCTGCAGGTGGGTGCGGCGCCGACGACGCGCGCGACCCAGGCTCTCGTCGGCGGCTCGTCGCTCGTCGTCCTAGACCGGATGCATCTGGATCCCGACCCGGAGCGCGCGGCCGAGCGACGCATCATGGTCGATCCGGAACTCTTCGCGGCTACCGCCTGGGACGCCCACGCCGACGACCGGCCCGCCGCGCCGGACGGATGGTTGGAGGCGTGGAGCCACGCGGATCTGCTCGCGCGCGCATCGGTCGATCGCACGCTCGACCCGTGGGTCGAACCGTTCGAGGGTCGGGTCGCGCGCGATCTGGCGGCGTTCCTCCCGCACGGCGCCGTCCTGTGCATCGGGTCCTCGAGCCCGGTCCGCGACCTCGACACCTTCATGGCCCCACGCCGGCCGCCGCGCGTGTGGACCGCGAGGGATCTGCTCCGTGTCGTCGGGAACCGTGGGGCGAGCGGTATCGACGGCTTCGTCTCGACCGCGCTCGGGGTCGCGGTCGCGGCTGCCGGCCCGACGTATGCGTTGATGGGCGACCTGACGTTCGTGTACGACGCCGGCGCACTGCTCTGGTCGAAGCCGGACGAGATCGATCTCGTCGTGGTGGTGCTCGCCAACGGCGGAGGCGAGCTCTTCTCGTTGCTCCCCCAGCGCGATCTCCCGGAGCTCCGTGAGCTCTTCGTGACGCCGCATCGCGTGGATCTCGCGGCCCTGTGTGTGGCGGCGGGCGTCGGTCACGAGCGCGTCACCCGAAGCGACGAGCTCCTGCCGGCGGTGCAGCGGGCGGCGCGAGGTGGCGGGATCCGCGTGGTCGAGGTGACGGTCGACCCGGAACGGGGGCGCGACCGCCGCGCGGAGGTCCGCGCGGCGGTCGCGGGGGCGCTGACAGACCGATAGCGTTGACCCATGCGATGGGTCACCCGCGAACGACCGAAGACCGACCGCATCGCGTGCCCGTGGCTGATCCGCCGCTTCATCGATCCCGACGCCCAGATCCTCTACGTTCGCGCCGACGACGTCCTCGACGTCGCGAGCCGCGAAGGCGCACGCTCGTTCGACGCGCCCGGGGCCGAGTTCACGCACCGAGATGGGATGTGCAGCTTCGAGGTGCTGATCAAGGACTTCGAGCTTGGGAGCGATCCCGCGCTCGTCCGCCTCGCCCAGATCGTCCACGCGGCGGACGTCGCCGATGACCGCGACTCCGACCCGCTCGGGGCGGGGCTGGAGGCGATCGGCGCCGGTGGGGTGCTCGCCGAGTCGGACGATCAAGCGTTGCTCCAGAAGGGCACGTTCGTCTACGACGCGCTCTACGCATGGTGCCGAGCGAACCTCACGCGAACGCAGGTTGACTCAGAACCGCGCCCGGGGCGAAGCTGACGAGACCGATCCACGGGAGGGAGTCAGCATGTATCGACGCATCCTGTCCATCGCGTTCGCGGCGTCCCTGTCGCTCGTCGCGCTTCCCGCAACGATCGCGGACGCAGGCACGACGACGGTCCCTTCGCTCAACCACGTCTATCTGATCGTCGGCGAGAACACGTCGCTCTCACAGATCACCAAGACGCATGCGCCCTTCCAGGTTTCGTGGGTCAAACCGAACTCCGCGTGGCTCACAGATTACTGGGGGATCTCAACCTGTTCAACCAACTCACCAACGCCGGCGTCTCGTGGCTCGAGTGGAACGAGTCGATGCCCCAGCCTTGCTATCTGGTCAACGCCGGCACCGACCAGGCCGGCAACCCGTACCGGGTGAAGCACAACCCGGCCGCCTATTACGCGGACATCGAAGGCGGCGACTTCTCCGGCACCACCGGCTCGACCTTCTGCGGCGATCACGTGATCTCGATGGGTGATACCACGTTCGACGACACCAGCGGCTTCGACGCCGCACTCGCGAGCGGCGATGTCCCACGCTTCAACTACATCGTTCCGAACCAATGCGAGGACGGCCACGACAACTGCAAACCCGAGGGCGACCCGATCCGGCAGTTCGACGACTTCCTGGCGCGCGAGATCCCGAACATCATGGACTCGCCCTCATGGGGCTCGGGCGACGTGATCTTGGTCGTCTACGACGAGGGACAGGGCGGGAGTCCGAACGGCACGAAGAACTACGCGGGAGGGAACACGCCGTTCGCCGCGATCGGCGATCCCGTCGTGCCCGGTCAGTACGGCAGCTTCGCGAACCATTACAGCTTGCTGCGCACGCTGGAAGACGCGTTCGGGATCTCGACACACCTCGGCGCCGCGGATACGGCCGGGACACTGGGCAACATCTGGGCGCCGTAAACGGCACGACGCTCGCGACCTCACCCTGGATCCGATCCAGGAGGGTTGGCACGCCGACTATCCCCGGTGGCCGTGGCGCTCGTGGGACGGCTTCTGCTTCTTCTGCTTCGGCTTGGGTCGCCCGGGATCACGTTCGTGAGGTGGCCGTGGCATCGGATCGGGGAAGTGATCCTCGTCCGTTCC
>VAYF01000235.1 GCA_005883885.1 Actinomycetota bacterium
CACGACGTGGTCGTTTCGAGCCGGCTGCCGTCGGGAGTGAGATTGGTCTCCTCTCCCCCGGCCTGCTTGGTGGGGTCCGCGCTCCGGTGCGGCCTCGGCAACCTCGAGCCGGGCGCGCGCGTCCGCGTCGAGCTCGGTCTGTCGATCCACCACGGCACGTGCGGTGAGCTCCGGAGCGTCGTCGCGATCGGCGCCTCGGACGAGCCTGCGGTCGCTCGCAACGACGACACGGCCGTCGCCTCGGCTTCGGTGGAGTGCCTCGCGGCGACGCTTGACCTCGCCGCGACGCCCGACCTCGTGGTCGATGCCACCTCGGATGCGACAGGACCCATCCAGAAGGGCCATGCCGTCCGGTACTCGCTGACGGTCGCCAACGCGGGCTCGGGCGTCGCGCATCACGTGGTCGTGACGGACCGGCTCCCCTCCGGGGTCGAGCCCATCAACCTCCTCCCGAAGATGGACGGCGGGAGCTGCTCGGCCGTCGGCTCGACCGAGGGGCGAGGATCGTTCACGATCATCTGCGTCCGATCCGCTCTGGATCCCGGCGCCAGCGCGGTGGTCACGATCGACATCCGGGTCAGCGCCGACCGGCGCTGCGGACCGATGCGCAACCGCGTCACCGTCTCGGCGAACGACGAACCGGGAGTTGCCCGAGCGAACGACTCGGCGACGCATGTGGATCAGGTCCTGTGTGCCCCATCCATCCAGGTCAGCGCGCCGGGTGCTCGCGCTGCCCGGGTCGGCGACCACGTTCGTTCCCTCTTCGCGGTCACGAACGACGGCGAGGTACCTCTGCACGCTCTCTCGTTCCGAGGGAACGGATGCATCGTTCCCCATCGCCGCCACCCCGGACCCCTCCGACCGGGCCGTGAGTGGTCCGTGATCTGCGTGAGAACGATCGGCGCCAACAGCTCCGATCACATGGCCATCGTGGCGCAGGTCACGGCGCGGACGCCGGACGACGCGTTGATCCACGACGCGACGGCGGCCCGGATCCGCGTGATCCACCCGGGCCTCTCCGTTGCGGTCCATGCTTCCGCGGCCTCCGGACGCCCCGGCGACGTGGTGACCTATGCCTTCGTGGTGCGGAACACCGGCGACAGCATCATCCGCGGGATCCGCGTCGTCCACGAGCGCCTCGGGCTCATCGGGCGTATCGGTGCCCTTGCGCCGGGCGGCACCGTCCGGCTCACCTCGAGCGGAGCGCTCTCCGGGCCTCCCGCCACGCTCTTGGACACGACGACTGCCACGGGTACGGACCTGTCGGGGTCCAGGGTTTCCGCACGAACGACGACGAGCCTCACCGTGCTCGCGGCGCGCGGCGGCTCGGGTCACGGCGGGACGGCCTTCACGGGCTCGGACGTCGCACGGGCCGTGGCAGCTGCGATCGCCCTGTTCGGGCTTGGCAGCGTTGCGCTTCAGGTGGGGTCGCGCGAACGCAACCGCCAGCTCGGCCGTTGAGCGTACGCAGCCTCACCCCTCCCCCGTGACGCCGCGGAGCATGCCGGTCGATCTCGGCGTTTCCGCATCACGTTCTGGGGCCGCTGACCAGCGCGTTTGGCAGACCAGACGGCGTCCTCCACACTTCGGGTCCGCATAGCCGAAGGGACTACGTCTCCTGGAGGGCGGGGGGTCAAGGCTTTCGTCCAATGGCATCCCCCGAGGAGGAGGCGTAGCTTCTGTCAGGGGACTGCGGTAGGCCCGATGGGCGTCCACCGCCGGCCCCACCGGGCATGTCGGTCAGATCGGCCACAGAAGCGGCCACGAAAGCTGGGGGTTCGGAGATGGGTACTCGGTCAAGAACCGGTCGAACGCGGAGCGCCCGCCGGGGCGCTTTCACGTCGTTGTTCTGTTTGTTGCTCCTGTTCTCCGTTGCGTTCGGCCAGGCGGGGCTGACCGCATGGGCGGGAGGCCTCTCGCTGTCGATGGGACAGTCGAAAGCCGGGGGCGGTTCCGTCGCGAAGGGCTCGGCGTCGGGGGCCACAGCCCCTGGCCCGACCACAGCAGCGGCGAGCTCACTCAGCGTCAACCTCGACCAGTTCGCCAACCAGCCAGGTCAGGGATGGCAGAACGGTGACCTCAACGGGAACAACTCCACCTACGGCGAAGGCGACGTCGTCCCCTTCCGCCTGGCGATCGAGGGCCTCGCCGCCGGGCAGCACACGATCCACCTCAACTATGACTTCTTGACGGGTGGCAGCGAGGCGTACGACTTCCTCGCGACCTGGAACGTCACCGAGAACCCGAACAAGTGTGCGGACCCCAACTCGGGGGGCGCGTCGTCGCAGTGCCCCAACGGCCTCGGCGCGGCGGACGTGCATGCGTTCCCCGGCGACTCCTTCACGCCGGCCGTCAGCCCCGGGCTCTCGGTCAACGGCGCGATCGCCTTCGCCGGCGTCGGCCGGAACCTGACGATGTACGGCGGGACGGTCGACGGCATCACCGCCCCGGCGCACGCGTCCGGCAAGGGCGACATGACCGTGACGTTCACGACCACGAGCGATTGGGCGTTCTTCCTGTGGGGGGCGCACATCGCGCAGTCGGCCTACTGGAACGAGTTCAACGGCGGATCCGCCAACGGCGCCGCCACGATCAGCGGCGCGCCCTGGCACATGCGGACCCAGCAGCTCGACAACAGTTCGAACAAGAACCAGGACCGGAGCATCCAGCCGAGCGCCATCGCGGTCGTGCAGCCCAACATCTCGGTCACCAAGACCGCAGACCAAGGGACGATCAACGCCGGCGATACCGCCGCGTTCACGATCGTCGTGACGAACGACGGTCCCGGCACGGCCAACAACGTCACGCTGAACGACCCGTTGCCTCCGGGCGTCGCATGGTCGATCGACCCTGCCGTCACGGGGTGCTCGATCTCATCCGGGACCCTGAGCTGTACGTTCGCCACGCTGGACGAAGCCGCATCGAACACGATCCACGTCTCCGGCGTGACCGACGCCCAGGACTGCGGCACGCTCTCGAACACCGCGACGGTGGCTGCGGACAACGAGGGATCGGACCAGACGGACAACTCCGACACGGCGACGATCACCGTGAACTGCCCGAACTTGACGATCACCAAGACGGCTGACGACGCGTCGGTGAACGCCGGCTCGGACATCGGGTTCACGGTGACGCTCTCGAACGCCGGACCTGGTTCCGCGACCGGGGCCTCGATCAACGATCCGCTGCCGGGTGGCACCGGGGTTGATTGGTCGATCGATTCCAACACCCCGGCCAGCAGCTGCTCGATCTCGGGCACCGCACCGACCCAGACGCTCAGCTGCGGGCCGGCGACGGTGGCCTCGGGCGGGAGCGTCACGGTGCACGTGACCTCCCACACCACGAGCGCCAGCTGCGGCACCTACGACAACACCGCATCGTTCACGACCACG
>VAYF01000239.1 GCA_005883885.1 Actinomycetota bacterium
CCGGCCGCTACCGCCGTGACGCGTTCGACCGCTCGCCCGGATCGCGCGCGGGACGGTCGTACGAGGTCGGCGCGAAGCTGTTCGACGACGCTCGCCCCGAGATCCAGCGGAAGCTCGACCTCGTGGAGGAGCTGGCCAAGCTCGCCGCGGAGGCGGGCGTCTCGATGACGCACCTGGCGATCGCGTTCACGCTCGTACACCCGGCCGTGACGTCGGCGATCATCGGCCCGAGGACGAACGAGCAGCTCGACGATCTGCTGGCCGGCGCGGACGTCCGGTTGGAACCGGCGATCCTCGATGCGATCGACGGGCTCGTCGCACCGGGAACCCTGGTCGATGAGAACGACCGGGGCTTCGACCCCTGGTGGTTGGAGGCGGACGCGCGCCGGCGCTGAGAGGTGCCGGGTCCGAGGAAGCTCCTCCCCTGCCCTGTCGGAACGGCCGGGGGACGTTCGTCCTTGTGCTGACGGTCCGGACCGCGGACCCGAGGAAGGGGGATGGAGCATGGCGAAGTATCTGCTGCTCTACAGCGGTGGCAGCATGCCCGAGACGGAGGCCGAGCAGGCGTCCGTGATGAAGGCGTGGGACTCCTGGTTCCACGAGCTCGGCTCGGCGATCGCCGACGGCGGGAACCCGTTCACGCAGGCCACCAAGAGCATCTCGAGCGACGGCGCGGTCAGCGACAAGGCGCCGGCGGCGAGCGGCTACTCGATCCTGGAGGCGGACTCGCTGGACGCCGCGGCGGGCCTCGCGAAGGGGTGCCCTGTCCTGCAGGGCGGCGCCTCGATCTCGGTCTACGAGACCTTCGAGGTGATGTAGGAAGCATGCGGCGGGCCCTCCGTTCGGAGGGCCCGCCGCACGCACTCACCCATCCAGCTGCTCGATCGTGACGGTGGAGGGCGGTCGTTCCGACCTCAGCCGGGAGCCGACCCGCTCGGCCTCCCGCAGCACGCGGAGGACGTTGCGACCGGCGACCTTCCCCAGGTCCTCGTCCGAGTAGCCGCGATCCCGAAGCTCCTCGAAAAGCGCCGGGTAGCGCGAGACGTCCTCGAGCCCGTCCGGTACCGACTCCACGCCGTCGAAGTCGCTCCCGACGCCGGTCGCCTCGATCCCGGCGACGTCGCGGATGTGGTCGATGTGATCGGCGACATCTGCCAGGGACGAGGGCGGGGCCGGCTGGGATGCGAACCACGCGTCCATCGCCTTGCCCACCGCCTCGCGATCGTCGGGGAACTCTTGCCGCAGGCGACGGAGCTCCTCCCACCCGGCGGCGTTCGCCACGGCCCCCTCACGGGTGAGGAACCAAGGAACGAACGTCGCCTGGATCACGGCACCGGATCGCCCCGCCAACTCGAGGACGTCGTCGGGGACGTTCCTCGGCACGTCGCAGAGGGACCGCGCGTTGGAGTGCGAGAACAGGACCGGGGCTTCGGAGACCGCGATCGCTGCACGCATCGTCTCCTCCGAGGTATGGGAGAGATCGACGAGCATCCCGCACCGGTTGAGCTCCCGGACCACCTCTTCGCCGAAGCGCGTCAGCCCGCCGTGGGTTCGTTCACCCGTGGCCGAGTCCGCCCAGTCCGTGTCGTCGTTGTGCGTGAGGGTCAGGTAGCCCGCGCCGAACGAGGCGAGGATCCGCAACGTCCCGAGCGAGTTGCCGATCGCATGGCCGCCCTCGACGCCGAGCATCGATGCGACCATCCTCGCCGCCGCGATCCGCTCGACGTCATCGGAGGTGCCCGCGAGCTCGAGCCGCTCCGGGTTCCGACGGATCAGCTCGAAGAGGGCATCGATCTGCTCGAGGGTCTGGGTGACCGCCTGGTCGGCCGGGAGGTCCGACGGTACGAACACGGACCAGAACTGCCCGCCCACCGCGCCGGCTTCCAGCCGTGGGAGATCGGTGTGCAGCTGCGGGCACGGTCCCGCGGGATCGAGCACGTCCCCCTTCTCGCGCGCCTCGCGCAGCGCCCACAGGAGGTCGTTGTGCCCGTCGATCAAGGGGGCTTGGCGAAGGAGATCGGCTACCGGTCGCATGCGGTCGGCCAGTATGCGACATCGCGCGCGGGTGAGAAGGGAAGAGGGGCGGAGACGCGAACGGCTGCACCCGATGACCTGGCGCAGGTCACACGAGGAACGCTGGTCTCCCGGACGCGGCCGAACTGGAAGATGGTCTCCGCCCCGACGTGAAAGTGGGACAGCCCGGACCAACCGTCAAGTCCGCAGCATGCAGCCTGTCTCGACCTACCAGAAGCGCGCCGTCGCCATGCAGGCCACCGCGAGGAGCAGCAGAACGAGGTCGAGCTTGCCGTGGTTCTCGATCTCGGCCCCGAGATGCTCGATCCGCGCCTCCGGGGTGGGTGGACCGCCCGAGGCCGCGACCGCATCGCCCACATCGACGAGCCGCTCGACGTTCCGACCGACGCCGAAGGCTCCGAGGAACGCCGCGATCGTCGCAAGCACCGCTCCGATCGTGAGGACGAACCCGAAGTGGGAGCCCAACCGATGGCTCAGGGAACCGTGATCGTTGAGATCGCGGAGCCACATGATCCATCCGGCCACCACGGTCGTGATCCCGAGGCCGGTAGCCTTGGCCTCGATGCGTGCGGACGACGACTTCAGGACGATCACCACCGAACGGCTGCTCTTGCGACGGTCGGTCCCGGCTGACGCCGAGACGATCTCGGCGTACCGCAGCGACCCGGCGGTGCACGCGATGCAAGGATGGGACCGCACGGACCCGGACGGGGTGCGCCTCGAGATCGAGGA
>VAYF01000240.1 GCA_005883885.1 Actinomycetota bacterium
GGGATCCTGCCCGAGATATCGCGCGCGGAACCCGGGGTCGTCATCCAGGTTCGCGGACCGGGTCCGGACGAGTGGACCGTCCACGCGATGGGCGCGGCGAACATCGCCACGGGACGGCCCCTCGGCGGTGACTCGATCTTCTACGTGGGGTCGCTCGCGAAGCAGTTCGTGGCCGCGTGCGTCGCCCTGCTGTGGCGCGACGGGACCGTGGATCTCTATCGACCGATCTCGAGCTACGTCCCGGGGCTGCCGCCGTGGGGAGAGCGCGTACATCTCCAGCATCTGATCCACCACACCGCCGGCCTGCCGCACGCCTACCGCCCCAGCGGCGGGATCGACCCGTCCGGCGTCCCGGGATGGGGGAACGAGGATCTGGTGCAGGAGATCCGGAAGATCCCCGACTCGGGCGAGGAAGCAGGAACCCGTCATCTCTACACCGGTGACGGCTACCTCCTGCTCGCCGAGGCGATCGCGCGGGCTGCTGGCGCACCCCTCGCCGACGTGGCACGCGAGCGGCTCTTCGAGCCGCTCGCGATGCACGACACCTTCTTCCGCGACGCCGAAACGGAACTGCCCGCGCGCGCAGCGCGCGGGCACTTCCGCGCCACCGACGGCCGTCTGCACGTCGAGCCGGCACGGTTCCACGCCGTCGGGTCGGGGGGACTGTGGACGACGGCCGACGACCTCGCCCGATGGTGCGCGAACCTCCTGGACGACCGGCTGACGGGTGGATGGCTCGCGGAGACGCTGACCACCCCGGGCCGTCTGGCCGACGGCAGACCGATCCACTACGCGTGGGGCGTCTCCGTGCGGACGCATCGCGGCCAGCCGATCGTGAGCCACGGAGGGAGCTTCCCGGGATGGGAGTCGAAGCTCGTCGTCTTCCCCGAGCAGCGAGCCACGTTCATCTGTCTCGCGAACAGCCAGGAGCTGGACGTGTCCTCGCTCACGTTCGGGGTGGCGGACCACATCCTCGCCCATTCGTTGGATCCGAACGCTCCGCACGCCGACCAGACGCTCCACGGCGTCTGACCGGGTCGGGGGTTGCGCTCGTTCGGTACCCTGACGCCTTCATGGACCGCGACGCCACCTTCCTGCTCGCGCTGATCCTGTTCGCCGCGGCGGCGCTCGCCGTCGGCGCGAGCGGATGGGTGCTGTGGGCCCGTGACCACCGGCTCGCGAAGGCGGCGAGCGCCGCAGCCCACCCAGAGGTCGTCGAGGAGCGCTGATGCTCGAGCTCCTCGACCTGCGCGAGCGGGGCGGGCGGCTCGAGCCCTCGAAGCTCGAGATCGATCCGGCCATCACGGAAACGGTCCGGCAGATCCTCCAACGCGTCTTCGTCGAAGGTGACGACGTCTTGGTCGAGCTGTCGAAACAGTTCGACGGAGCCGACCTCTCCCGGTCGGGGATCCTGGTGACCGAGCGCGAGTTCGCGCACGCGGAACGCGAGACGCCGGCCGAGCTGCGCACCGCGATCGACGCACTGATCGACCGGCTCCGCGGTTTCTGCGACCGGCAGATCCCACGCGAGTGGTGGGACGAACACGATGGGATCCGCTTCGGTGAGATCGTGCGTCCGCTCGCATCCGTCGGGTGCTACGTGCCGGGCGGCCGGGCGAAGTACCCGTCGACGGTCGCGATGACGGTGGTCCCCGCGACCGTCGCCGGCGTCGAGGAGATCGTCGTGTGCACGCCGCCGCAGCGCGACGGGTCGATCCACGCCGCCGTGCTCTACGCGGCGAAGCGAGCCGGAGCGACCGACGTCGCGAGGACCGGCGGCGCGCAGGCCGTGGCCGCGATGGCCTACGGCACGGAGTCGATCCCGTCGGTCGACCGTATCGTTGGGCCCGGCAACGTCTACGTCACCGAGGCCAAGCGGCAGGTCGCGGGTTTCGTCGGGATCGACGGCTTGGCGGGCCCGTCGGAGCTCGCGATCGTCGCCGACGGCGACGTCGATCCGCGGATGGCGGCGCTCGATCTGATCGCGCAGGCGGAGCACGACCCCGAGGCGCGCACGTTCTTCGTCACGCCGGACGCTGCGCTCGCCGAGAAGGTCGACGCCGCCCTCGAGCAGGAGCTGGCGCACGTCGGCCGTCGAGAGATCGTCGACCTCGCGATCCGCCACACGAAGCTGGTGCTGGTGCGCGACCTGCAGCACGCGGCGGCGGCGGTGAACGACGTGGCGGCCGAGCACCTGCTGCTCCTGCTGGGTGAGCCCGAGGACTTCCTCCCGAGCGTCCGCAACGCCGGAGCCATCTTCCTCGGGTCGTGGTCGGCGGTGCCCTTCGGGGATTACGGGCTCGCGTCCAACCACGTGCTCCCCACCGCGGGAACCGCCCGGTTCTCGAGCGGGCTGCGCGCCGCGGATTACGTGACCATCACCTCCGTGATGCGGATGTCGCCGGCCGCGACCGCGCATTTCAGCCCCGGGACCTCGACGCTCGCCCGGGCCGAGGGATTGGTCGGACACGCGAAGGCGATGGAGGCCCGCG
>VAYF01000241.1 GCA_005883885.1 Actinomycetota bacterium
CCGAGGTCCGCCTGCTCCAGGGCGACCCCGCGCAGCAGATCCTGTCGACCGCCGATGACGTCGACGCCGAGCTCGTGGTCATCGGCAATCGCGGACTGCAGGGAGCGAAGGGGTTCCTCCTCGGCTCGGTGCCGGAGAAGGTCGTCGAGGCGACCCACCGGGACGTCCTCGTGTGCCGGACCGTGATGCAGATCGCGTCCGAGCTGGGGCCGGGCGAGGGCGGCGTGATCGAGCGTCGTGGCGAGAAGCTGGCGATCTCCGTCGACGAGACCGGAGCGCAGCATCTGCTGTCCGCCCGGTGCACGCACCTGGGGTGCACGGTCGCGTGGAACCCGGCCGAGCACACCTTCGACTGCCCCTGTCACGGATCGCGGTTCTCGCCGACCGGCGAGGTCGTCAACGGGCCGGCCGCGAGGCCGCTGCCGCCCGCGTGAGAGGCGGGCGGCAGCTGCCTCAGTGCGGCTGGAAGACCATCAGGTACAGGATCGCTGCCAGCCCGATCACGCCGATCGCCGACAGCACGTGGGCCGTCGGCGATCGCAGGATCTCGGAGAGCTCCTCGTCGGAGACCCGAGGGACCCCGGAAGGCCGGACCGCGCACGCCTCCTTCACCTTCGCGAAATAGGGCCGCGCGATCGCGCCCATGGAGGCGGCGATCACCACCAGGATCACGATCGCAAGCCAAAGCCACCAGCGCGAGAACGCAGCGAACTTGAAGCCGAGGAGCACCCCGGTCACGACGATCGCCGCGAGCGAGACGTACATCGGCACGATCGTCTCGCCGGAAAGGGTGATGAGATCGACGATCTTCCGCCGGTCGCCTTCGCGCCTGATCCTGTACAGGACGGTCATGGACGTGCCGTGGGTCCCCAGGAGCGCGAGGACGGAGGCGATGTGCAGGAAGAGCAGCCACCGCGTGTACATCGCGCGAAGGATAGCGGGTCGGACCGCCGAGCCGGCCCCCGAAACGGGCGATCAGAACGGCTCGTAGCCGGCGCGCACCAGCATCGCGCGCGCCTCACGGTCTTCGATCCCGCGATCGAGCAGCTCTTGGTACAAGCGGATCGCGCCCAGCTGCCTCCCGCATCGAGGGCAGTACTGGTATCCGGTGTCGAACGGGGTCTCGCACCACGGGCATTGCGTGATCTCGATCGTGCGTCCCTGTTGGAGCCCGGCATCGGCGAGCGCGTCGACGTATCCCTTGCCGTAGTCCCACTGGATGTACTCATCCTCGTGGATGTTGAAGGCGGGCTCATGCATCCTCGGCTCGCCCGTGTCCAGCATGTGCTCGAGGTTGTCCTGGAGCAGGTCCCATTCGTAGAAGTGGTTCTGCCCGCAGTCCTGGCAGGCGATCACGACGCCCTTCACGCCTTGCGGCGAGAAGACATCGTGCATCTTGCCGAGGTCCTCCAGATCGGCCTCGACGTCATGACGCTCTTGCGGTGAGAGCTCGTACGGTTCGGGCTCCTCCGCGGCAGGGAATCCCTCTTCCATCAATGATCCTCGTCTTGGTCGTCGTCCAGCAGGTGGAAGGCCTTGAACCCTTCGGCGAGGGCAAAACCCGATCCGCTCCGCTTCCCGAGCTCTTCGGCGCGCTCGCGGACGAAGGTGGTCGCTCCCTCGGTGTGCTGGGAGACGTGCTCGGCGAGGGAGGCGAGCTTGGCGTCCAGGGTCTCCGTGATGTCCACATACGTGTCGGCCTCGTTCATGGCGAGCCAGAGGTTCGGCACCTCGAACGGCTCCAACCCTTCATCCAGCAGCTCGGGGAACATCGGGCGGGACGGTGCATCGGGCATCACAGCGGTGAGCGCGAGGAGCCCCGCCTGCTTGTGATCCCAGTGGTTGATGTAGCCGCTGCCGAACCACAACCGCGACGGATCGGGGGCCACCAGCACCTCGGGGCGGATCCGGCGAACCTCGCGACACACCTTCCGGCGGGTGTCGAGCGTCACCTCGAGCATGCCGTCGACCTCACCGAGGAACGTGACGCTCTTCACCCCGAGGACGGCCGCGGCGGCGCGTTGCTCGCGTTCGCGGACGGGACGCAATCCCTCGCGGGTCACCCCGGGGTCGTTCGAGCCCGCCGATCCGTCGGTGATCACGACATAGTGGACGTCGCAGCCGTCTCGCGCCCAGCGCGCGACCGTGCCGCCGCACATGAACTCGGCATCGTCGGGATGGGCGAACAGGACGAGCGCGCTCGCAAACGTTCCATCGTTCATGACCCTTCCAGCCTACCGACCTGGGTACGTTGCGCGAGCACCTTGGCCCTGAGCGGTGTTCATCCGCCGACCGCACGACGATGGGCGTGCGCATCGGCATCCCGTCTCGCGGCCTGAGGGTCACGACCGGTTGAAGGTCGACCCGGCGCGCCGCGTCGTGCTCGAACCGCCACATCCGACCGATCGTCGCCAGCAGGACGCTCGCTTCGAGCTCGGCGAACCCCTCGCCGCGCGTAGAGGTCGTCGTCGTCACACGCGCTCCGCATCGCGTTCGTGTCGAACCGGATCTCCCGGATCGCGCCCGCCAGCACCGGCAGGGCCAACAGGAGCGTGTCCGCCGCATCGAAGGCCGGCTCCTTGTCCTCCTGGAGGTCGCGGTGATAGCCGAGCGGCAACCCGTGCAGCATCGCCGTCAGCGTGACGAAGCCTCCCGCGACCCGCGCGGCCTTTGCCCGGACGAGCTCCGCCGGGTCCGGGTTCCGCTTGTGCGGCATCATGCTCGATCCGGTCGTGTACCGATCGGGCAGGTCGGCCCAGGCCGCGGCCGGGTCGGTCCATCGGGCGACGTCGGCGCCGAGGCGCGAGCAATGGGTCCCGAGGATCGCCGCCACCGCGAGCCACTCTTGGACGAAGTCCCGGTCGCTGACCGCGTCGAGGGAATTCTCGAACGCGCGGGCGAGCCCGAGCCGTTGGGCCGTCGTCGCCGGGTCGAGCTCCAACGTCGAGGTCGCGAGCGCGCCGGCGCCGAGCGGCGATGTCGCCGTTCGCGACTCCCACTGCTCCAGCCGTTGAAGGTCACGAGCCAGCGCCCACGCGTGGGCGCAGAGGTGGTGACCGAGCGTCACCACCTGGGCCGGGCGCAGGTGCGTGGTCCCGGGCATGACGGTGTTCGGGTGCTCGCGCGCGCGCTCGACGAGCGCGCGCGCGAGCACCCGAACCGCGTCCGCCACTCGACCACCGGCGTCCAGCAGCCACAACCGAAGATCCGTGACGACCAGATCGTTGCGCGAACGACCGGCGTGCAGCGTTCCGCCGGGATCGCCGAGCCGCTCGAGCATCGTTCGCTCGATGACCGAGTGGACGTCCTCGTCCCGCTCGTCGGCGACGAACGAGCCGGCGGCGATCTCCGCCCCGAGCTCCTCGAGTGCCTCAGTGAGCCTCGCCGCGTCCGCATCGGAGACCACGCGGGCATCGCGGAGCGAGGCGACATGGGCGATCGACGCGCGCACGTCGACGGCCGCGAGGCGGCTATCGACGTTGACCGAACGTCCCAACGCATGCGCGTCGGGGGCGGGCGGTTCCCTGAACCGCCCGCCCCACAGCTGCCCGCCGCCGCTCCCTCCGGTCACGGCGACCCGCCCTGCCTCGCGGCCCAGACCTTGAGCGGCAGCCCGTACAACCGCAGGTACCCCGCCGCGTCGGCGTGGTCGAACGCGTCGTCCCCCCCGTAAGTGGCGAGCGACAGGTCGTACAGCGACCGGTCGGAGCGTCGCCCCACCACCGTGCACGACCCCGGCTCGTACCGGAGCCGAACCTCGCCCGTCACATCCCGCTGGGTGGAACCGATGTACGCGTCGATCGCGGCCCGCAGCGGCCCGAACCATTGGCCGTCGTAGACGAGGTCGGCCCACCGCGCCTCCAGGGCCGGCTTGTGATGGGCGAGGTCGCGCTCGAGGGTCAGGTCCTCCAACGCCCGATGCGCGCGGATGATCGACAGCGCGCCGGGAACCTCGTACAGCTCCCGACTCTTGATGCCGACCCTGCGGTTCTCGATCATGTCCACGCGGCCGAACCCGTATGCGCCGCCCAGGACGTCGAGCGACCGGACGATGTCGGGGAGGGAACGGGGCTCGCCGTCGATCCCGACCGGGACGCCGCGTTCGAACGCGAGGACGACCTCCGCGGGCTCGCTCGGCCGGGCCTCGGGTGGGGCCGTCCGGGCGAACGCATCCTCAGGGGGCGCGACCCACGGGTCCTCGAGGGGGCCGCACTCCACCGTCCGCCCCCACAGGTTCTCGTCAACCGAGTAGGTGGACGAGACCGCCGGCACCGCGATCCCCCACTCGGCGGCGAGCGCGAGCGCCTTCTCACGCGCCATGTTCGCGTCGCGGATCGGCGCGACGATCCGCAGATCGGGCGCCAACACCATGAAGGACACCTCGAACCGGACCTGGTCGTTCCCCTTCCCCGTGCATCCGTGCGCGACGGTGCCCGCGCCGAGCTCTCGCGCGACCCGGACGACCTCCTCGGTGATGCACGGGCGCGCGAGACCCGACACCATCGGATACGCACCCTCGTAGAGCGCGTTCGCCACGATGGCGCGGGTCAGGTAGCCGGCCGCGAACCGATCCACGGCGTCGGCGACGCGCACCGTGGTCGCGCCCGCGTGCATGCCTCGCTCCACCAGGCCGGCGAAGTCGTCCTGCTGGCCGACGTCGACGACCACGGCATGGACCTCGAACCCTTGGTCGACGAGCCACCGGATCGTGACCGAGGTGTCCAGCCCGCCGCTGTAGGCAAGCACCGCCCGCTCCGTCATCCCGCGTCCTCCCTGATCGTCTGGATCGTGGCCTCGAGCCGTGCCGGCTTCACGCCTTCGCGGCCGATGATCAAGATCGTGTTGTCACCGGCGATCGTTCCCGCGACTGGACCGAGCGCCGCGCGGTCGATGCCCTCGGCGAGCGCGGCCGCGGCACCCGGCGGCGTGCGGATCACCACGCCCACATCGGTCCGAACGATCGAGAGCGCGAACTCGTCCAGCAGGCGGCGGAGCAGTTCGGGGCTCGCCGGCCCCTCGTCGACGCCGGGGACGACGTAGCGGACCGCGCCCCCAGCGTGAACGCGCGCGAGCCCCAGCTCCTCGATGTCGCGGCTTATCGTGGATTGCGTTGCATCGATCCCCAACGACGCGAGACGCGATCGGATCTCGCCCTGGCTGGCGAGGCCCTCGGCCGCGATCAGCCCGAGGATCGTCCGCTGCCGTTTGGCTTTGACGTTGCCGTTCCCCGGACTCATCGGAGGGGTCCCTCGTTCGCGTCCGGGAGTGCGTCCGGGGCGATCATGGTCCCCACGCCTTCGGGTGTGAACAGCTCGAGGACGACCGAGTGCTCGACCCGTCCATCGACCAGATGCACGCGACCGACACCGGCCTTCAACGCGCGAACCGCGCCCTCCAGCTTCGGGACCATGCTCCCGTCGACGACCGCGTCGCGAGACAGGAGGTCGAGGCACTGCTCAGCCGAGAGCTCGGACAGCAGATCACCGGAGGGGCCGATCAGCCCCGGCACGTCGTTGACGTAGACCAGCTTCTGCGCGCCGAGCGCTATCGCGAGCTCGCTCGCGACGACGTCGGCGTTGAGGTTGTACGCCTGGCCGCTCTCGTCGATCGCGATCGAAGCCACA
>VAYF01000056.1 GCA_005883885.1 Actinomycetota bacterium
GTCGCCGTCCTCCGATGAAACGCACGCTCGCGGTGTTGCTGAGCTCGTCGCTGCTCATGGCCGGCGTCTCGTGTTCGAAGGACGCGCGGCCGATCCGGGTCGGCGCGATCTACCCGTTGACCGGGTCACAGGGTCCCGGAGGCCGCGACGAGTTCCGCGGCGTCTCGCTCGCGACCGATCTGGTGAACGCCGACGGGGGGGTCGGTGGGCGCCCGATCGAGCTCACGCCGCTGGACGTCGCCGGCGGCGATGCCGCACCCGGCGCCGTGGACGACCTCGCCGACCAGGGGATCCGCTTCATCCTCGGGAGCTACGGCAGCACGATCTCGCAACCGGCTGCCGCGGAGGCCGCTCGGCGAGACGTGCTGTTCTGGGAGACGGGCGCGGTCGGTTCCTCTTCTCCCTCGAGCGGCGGCCGGCTGTTCTTCCGGGTCGCCCCGAGTGGGCAGTTGCTCGGCAGCGATGCGATCTCGTTCGTGGATCGGCAGCTCCTCCCTATGCTCCGACGATCCCCCCGTGCGCTGCGGTTCGCCGTCGCGAACGTGAACGACGTCTACGGCAGCGCCGTCGCCGACGGCGCGATCGCCCGGATCAGGGCACTGGGGCTGCCGTTCGTCGGCCGCTTCGTCTACGACGCGGCCCATCTGGACGCCCACGCGGTGATCCGGCGGATCGCGGCGGTCCACCCGGACGTCCTGTTCGTCTCGGCGTACGTCCGCGACGGGATCGCGCTCCGGCGGGAGATGGTGCGTCAGCGGCTGCGGCTCATCACCAACATCGGAACGTCGTCGAGCTACTGCATGCCGGCGTTCGGCGCCGCGCTCGGTCCTGAGGCGGTCGGGCTCTTCGCCTCCGACAAGCTCGACAGCGAATACGTCGACCCGGCCGGTCTGACCCCGTCCGGCCGCGTGCTGCTGGACCGGGCGCGAACGGCGTACGAAGGCCGCTATCACGAGGAGATGAGCGCGGCGGCCCTCGCCGGGTTCTCGTCGGCCTGGGCCCTGTTCCACATGGTGCTCCCCGCGGCCGGCGCGATGACGCCGGAGGCCGCGGCGACGGCCGCGCTCCAGATGCGGGTGCCGGTCGGGGACCTTCCGAACGGGAGCGGTCTCGCGTTCGCACCGCCGGGCACTTCGGACCCGGGTGCGAACCTCCGGGCGATGAGCGTGATCTGGGAATGGGTGCGCCCCGGGGTGCGAGCGGTGGTGTGGCCGCAGCGGTTCGCGACCGCGCCGATCGCGCCGATCCGGATCGAGCCGTGAGCCCGCGTCGGCGGGCCGCCTCCGTTGGGGTCGCGTTGTGCCTCGCCTACCTCGTAGGTGCGGTGGTGAGCGGCTCGCTGGGCCCGGCGTCGCGCCGGCCGATCCTCGACGGACTGTTGCCGCCGCCGATGTACCGGTGGGTCCATCCTCCGCCGGCGCTCGTATCCACGAACCAGCTTCCGAGCGCCGGTCGGTCGCTGATCGCGCTGGACCCCACCAAGGGGTCGGCGGCGACCGTGTTCTCGACCCGAGACTTCCAGGCGAGCCTCGCCCTGGGCGAGGGTGCCATCGCGCCCCACGGGCAGGACACCAAGGTGCAGCTGGTCATCACCCCGCTCGCCCCGAAGACCGACGTGATCGTTCCCACGGGGATGCAGATCGCGGGCAACGTCATCGAGGTGTCGGCGATGTACGAGCCGAGCGGAGCGTCGGTCGGCGAGCTGCGCACGCGGGGGGAGCTCGGTCTCGTGTACCCCTTGCTGTTCCAGGGCGTCGGGTTCACGGACACGATGCTCCGCTCCCAGGACCAGCGGTCGTGGTCCGCCATCAAGAGCGACGATGCCATCGCCCAGCAGTCGGTGCACGCGGCGGTCGGCACGCTTGGCCTCTTCGCCGTTGGGCAATCGCCGGTAGGTCCGACCTCGCCTCCGTCGCCCACGGCGGGCACGCGGAACGGCTCGATCGTCGTCGCGATCCTCGCCGCGGTGGTCCTGATCGGGGCGGTCGCGTTGCTCCGGCGACGATCGCCCGGACCGCCTCCCCCTCCGCCGCGCCGGAGGCGCAGCGTCGACCCGTGGGAGGACTGAGCGGAGGCATGTGGGGAAGGGTCGGGCGGTACACTCGCCCGCGGTCGGCGTGCCGCCGCCCGCGGGCGTTCGCCGAGCCCCGACCGGAGATCCCATGACACCCACTGACGGACACGTGAGCCCGGCCGCGGCGACCGGCGGGCTCCGCCCGCCGGTCGCCGCGGCCCGCCTGGGCTCCTGGTGGATCCTCGCCGCCGCCACCCTCCTGATGCTCGGGGTGTTGGGGTGGCGGTTCGTCGCCGACCCGTCGCTGGCGGCTCCCACCCGTGATCCCGCCTGGTACACGTGGCGGGCGAACGTCGTGATGGACGACGACCCCGCTTCCGTCGTCAAGGAATGGGGTCCCGGCGGTCTGTTCTCGGGTGGCTACCGGGTGACCGTCCCGGTCGAGGGAGCCCTTCTGCAGCGCGTCGTCGGCATCGACACGTACTCGATGGCGAAGTTCCTGATGCTCGGCGTGCCCATCCTGACGGGGCTCGCGCTCGGGGCCGGCGCGGTCCGCAGCAGGAAGGATCCCGTCGCCTTCCTCACGATGCTGTTGGCGACGGTTGCGTTGTTCCTGACGACGCCCTATGTCGGATACCTCGACAACATCACGGTGCTCTTCCTCTTGAGCCTGATGCTGGCGTTCCTCGGCGCGGCGCGAACCTCGTGGGGCGCCCGGACCGCGCTCTTCTTGATCGGGATCGCCGCCGCATTCACACACCCCACGACCTGCGTGCTCTTCGGCATGACGCTCCTGGCCGTGTTCGTGTTCCACGTCGTCACGAGCCGATTCAGGGTCGGCGAGGCCCTGAGGGCCGACGGGCCGATGCTGCTCTCTGTCGGCCTCGGCATGCTCGTGGGGCTCGCGAGTTGGGTGGTCGGGATCTGGGGGGCGAGCGCCAGCCTGAAGGACGCGGCGCTGCCGCCCCCGTACACGAAATCGTTCTTCGTCGACCGGCTGCTCGAGTGGATCGGTTCGATGCAGCCCGTGATCGTGGTGCCGTTCATCGCGCTCGCGATCGGTTCGACGATCCTGCTCGCTCGAGGCCGCCGGGCGCCGGCGGACACGTTCGACGTCGCGGCCGCCTGGTGGCTCTTCCCGCTGTTAGGGATCGCGTCGGTCGTGCTCGGCGCCGACACCCAGGTGTCGGGCGATCCGAACTCCCCGGTGGTCCCCTATTACCGGTTCATGAACGCGACCGCCGCGCCGATGGCGCTCGTGGGGCTCGGTGCCTTCGCGCTGATCTGGTGGGCCCGCACCCAGCGGGACCGACGGTCGCTCGTCCGGGGGTTCGCCCTGATCGTCGGTGTCGTCGCGGCGGCGTGGCTCGTGAGCGCGGCCGCACTGACGCATCCGCAGATCCCATGGCAGGTGTTGGGCGGCGTCGCGGCGGTCGCGATCGCCGGCCTCGCCGCCGTCGCGTTCGCTCGGAGCGAGCGGACGCGTCGCATCGTCGCGGTCGCCGCCGCATCCGCGTTGGTCCTCGGATCGCTGGGGTTCCTGCTGATCAACGGCGTGGAGCACCGCTGGGTCAGCGCGTCGAACCAGTTTCCGGACGTGTCGGTTCGCGGTTCGCTCGCCGCTGTGGACGTCGTGGCACGAGCCGCGGGAGCGCGACCGCTCGTCCTGATCGTGAACGATGGCGACAACGACGACCCGGTGACCCACACCAACACCGCGTACGGGTGGGCGAAGACCTACACGAACGTCTTCCGCACGGGTCTGCCGGGTACCTCGGCGAAGTACCAGGCGACGTACCTCGGTTCGTTGGAGAACTTCTTGGCCGGCCGCGTGACCAGCAGCACGTCCGGGAGCATCGGCTACGACCGCGCGGCCGAGAGCCATTACCAGGAGCTGCAGGTCCGCGAGAAGACCTACCCGGCCCCCCCCGCCGTGTTCCTGGTGCGCGAGTACTACGGCGGTCTCTGCAACGGTGTCTCGGACTGCACCGACGCATCGCGCCAGCAACGTCTGGAGGCCGCGCTCGGGCAGGGCGTCGCGATCGGCCCGGACGTCGTCGTCATCCAGGGCCCAGGACTGTGGTCGCCGCCGCCCGACGTGATCGGGCAAGCGAACGCGGTGGCGAACGCCACCGTCGAGGCGCTCGAGCACCACCCCGGACCGCTCGCCAACTTCCCGCACACGCTGCTCGTGATCGCGATCCTCGCCCTGCTCCTCGTCGTGCCCGGTGGGCTCGCGAGTCGCTGGTTCGGGCTCGGCTCGACGATCGATCGGTTCGCGTTGATCCCGGGGATCTCGGTCGTGCTCATCATGCTCGCGGGGGTCGGTACGCTCGCCGTCTGGCGTGGGCCGCTCACGACGACCAAAGGATGGGCCGTCGTGGCGGTCGCGATCGGCACCGGGGTGGCGCTCCGGTTCGCCGATGTCTGGCTCCGACGGCCGCTCGACGCGTTCGGCAGGTTCTTCAACGACCTCTTCGCGGTTTTCTCGAACCGCGACTTCTCCGTTCTGATGGGTTACCAGTTCCTGGCGCAGGCGGGTCAGGGAGTCGTGCAGGGAGCCATCTTCAAAGCCCTGGTGTTCGGAGGGGAGAAGGGGTTCGACATCTCCGTCGCGCCGTCGGCCGGTTACCTGCTCAAGGTCGTCCTAGCCCTGTATATCCCCTATACGTTCCTGTCCCCGTTCGTCGGGGTGTTCATCGACCGATTCGATCGGCGACGGGTCGCCTGGTGGGCCGACATCCTGAGCGCCGCCCTGGTCACCCTGATCGTGATCCTCGTGGTCCTTCCCTTGGGATCCGGCTCGCCGGAGCACAGGACCTGGCCGACGGTGGGGTTGATCGTCGGGCTGCTCGTCGCCCAATCGGTCGCGAGGATCGCGCTCGCGGTCAAGTCGGCGGCGATGCCGGACGTGCTCTCCGGGAAGGACCTCCTGCAGGGCAACGGTCTCTCCCAGGCTGGCGGCGGGCTCGCGCAGGTCTTCGGGATCGGCGTCGGCACGATCGTCGCGGGGCAGATCGCGCCGTGGATCGGGGTCCTGTTCGGAGCGGCGGTCCTCCTCGTCGGCGCCGCGGTCTCGAGGCAGATGCGTCGGGTCGAAGCGCGCCGTCACGACACGAGCCTCGGTCAGGAGGTCCGTCGGATCCTTCGGACCGTGGTCGCGGGCGTCGAAGAGGTGGCCGGCCGACCGGCGGCGGCGCTCGGGCTCTCCGCCTTCCAGATGCTGCGCTACCAGTTCTGGGGGTTCGTCCTGATGACGTTCGCCCTGTACGCGAAGAACCTGGTGCAGGGTGGCAACGCCGACACCCTCTCGCAGATCCTCTCGGGGGTCGGGGGGCTGGTCGGTGGGGCCCTTGGTCTGATCGTCGCGCAGCGGCTGAAGGACCGTGTGCCGCCGATCAGGCTGCTGCTCGGTTCGATGGCACTGCTCGGCGCGGCGACGGTGGTCTTGGGCGGGATCCTCACCGTCGCCGCGTTCGCCGCGCTGCTGTTCGTCGGTTTCTTCTCGTTCTTCCTCGGCAAGATCTCGACGGACACGATCACGCAGCAAGCGATGCCCGACGACTTCCGCGGGCGCGCGTTCGCGCTCTACGACGTCGCGTACAACCTGGGGTTCATCGTGCCGGCGGCGATCCTGTCGGTCATCTGGATCGACGGGAACGCCGCACGGACGCGCGAGATCCTCGTCGCGTCCGGAGCGATCTTCCTCATCCTCACGGCGTTCGTCGCCGCGTGGTCGCGACGCATCCGTTCGGATCTCGCGCCCCGGGACGACCTCGTTGAGGACGAGGCGGTCGAGCTGGCCACGTCTCCCGAATCCTGAGCCGTGGCCGGGGTCCTCGCGCACGACGGGACGCGGCTCCACGTCGAGATCGATGGTGCCGGTGATCCCGTGACGGTGCTGGCGCACGGCCTCACCAACTCGTGCAAGGAGCTGTCGGCGTTCACGCCCATGGCGCCGGGCACCAAGGCCCGCTTCTGTTTCCGGGGTCATGGGCATTCGGGGACGCCCGAGCCCGGCCACTACCGCTTCGCGGACTTCGCCGGGGACGTGGACTCGGTCGCGCGTGCGTACGGCGCCACGCGGGCGGTCGGAACGTCGCTCGGGCAGGGAGCCATCACCCGGCTCCTGGCCCAAGAGCCGGATCGGTTCGAACGGCTCGTGTTCATCCTGCCCGCCGCGCTGGACCGTCCGCTGACCGGGACCGAGGTCGCGGGGTTCGCGCGCACCGCGGAGCTGCTTGAGACGCTCCCGGCCGGCGAGGCGATCGAGGAGATCCTGCGTGGGTCGGGCCGGGCGAGCGAGTACGCGGATCGACCGTGGCTCCGGGACGTCGACATGTTGTTGTGGCAGGATCTGCAACCTCTCGGCGTCGCACGAGCGCTCCGCGAGGTGACGCTGGACGTCGCGATCGCCGATCGCGAGCTGCTCCGGCGGGTGAGCGCGCCCACGCTGGTGATCGCCCGCGAGGGCGATCCGATCCACCCGGCAGAGCTCGGCCGCGTCCTCGGGGAACTGATCCCGAACGCGGAGCTGATCATGCTCGGCTCGGAAGAGGAGCTCTACGCGTCGATCCCCCAGCTGGTCGAGCGCGTGGCTCGGTTCCTCGGATGAGCGACGTGCCCGCGCCGCGCTTCGGTCACCCGAGGAACGATCTGGCGGGTGCGGGGCTGGCCGTCCTGATGGGTGTGCAGTTCTCCTTCGTCGTGATCCTCGGGAAGGGCCTCCTCCGGGGTCAGCCGCCGTTCGCCCTGCTGTTCATCCGATTCGCGGTCGCCGCGGTGATCCTCGCCGTGGTGACGATCGCGACGCACCGGCCGTTGACGCCCGAGCCCGGCGAACGGCTGGGGCTCGCCCTCGCGGCGACGCTCGGGTACGGGTCGGAATCGGCGCTGTACTTCGCGGCACTGAACCATGGGAGCGCGGCGACGGTGACGCTGCTCTTCTACCTGTATCCCGTGTGGGTGATGTTGACGGCCATCGTGCTCGATCGCCGGATCCCCGCCGGGCGTCTGGTGACCGCGCTCGCGATGGCGATCGTCGGCAGCGCGGTCGTCGTGGTTGGCGGGTCGGGTGTGGAGATCGCGCCCATCGGGATCGCGCTCGCGATCCTGTGTTCGCTGACGTACACCGGGTACCTGACCGCTGCCGATCGGGTGCTGCGTCGCACCAATCCGCTCACCACAGCAGCGTGGCTCGCGGCCGGCGCGTCGGTGGCGAACCTGACCTATGCGCTCGCCTTCCGAGGATGGAGCACGCCGATCGGTGCCTTCTGGGGACTTCGGGTGCTCGGCATGGGCGCGTGCACAGCCGGAGCGTTCGTCTGCATGATCGCGAGCCTGCAGCTCATCGGCGCGGTGCGCAACGCGATCATCGGCGTGCTCGAGCCCCTCACCGTTGCCGTGCTGGCCGCCGCGTTCCTCGAGGAGCCGATCACGACCTCGACGGCGGTCGGTGGCGGGTTGATCCTCGCCGCGGCGGTCGTCGCGATCCTCGCTCGAGGTGCGCGCGTGGTCGAGCCGGATGTCTGAGGCGCGATAGCATCCGCGGACGATGACCGACGACCTCTTCTCCCGGGATGCGTACCTGGCGACGTGTCCGGCGACGGTGATCGCGGCTTCGGACGACGGTATCGTGTTGGATCGCACGGTGTTCTACGCGCGCGGAGGCGGGCAGCCGGGGGACACCGGCGCCCTCCGCTGGGGCGATCGCGTCACGCCGGTCACGGACACCGTCAAGGCCCGCGAGACGGGCGAGATCGTGCACATCGTCGAGGGTGACGTGCCTCCTGTCGGGAGCGCAGTCACGTGCGACATCGACTGGCCCCGGCGCTACGTGCACATGCGGACGCACACCGCGCTGCATTCGCTGTCCGGCATCATCTTCGCCGACTACGGCGCGAAGGTGACCGGCGGCAACATGGGATCCGGGGGCATCGCGCGGATGGACTTCGAGCTCGAGTCGATGAGCGCCGAGCTCGGCCGTGACGTCGAGGCCAAGCTCAACGCCCGGCTCGCCGAGGATCGTCCGGTCCGCGTCGTGCTCCTCCCGCGCGCCGAGGCGCTCCAGGACCCCGACCTCATCCGGACGAAGATCAACCTGGTTCCGGCAGGGATCGATCCGATCCGCGTGATCGACATCGAGGGGATCGACAAGCAGGCCGACGGCGGGACGCACGTGCGCTCGACCGGGGAGGTCGGGCGGGTCCGCGTCGCCAAGACCGAGTCGAAGGGCAAGGCGAACAAGCGCATGCGGATCCAGTTGGAGGATCCGTAGCGCCGGAGGCCCGGGCCGGCCCGATTGACCGGTCCCTCACCGTGCGCGTACCCTCGGTGTCCCCGACCAGGAGGATGTCCGTGCCGCGCTACCTCGTACAACGGAACTTCGGCAGGGTCGACGACGAGCACATGAAGATCCGCTCGACCCGAAGCACCGAGCTCATCGACAACCGGTTCACCGACATCGTCTGGGAGCACAGCCACGTCGTGACGACCCCGGACGGAGACGTCAAGACGTTCTGCATCTATCGATCACCCAGTGAGGCGATGGTGCACGAGCATGCCGAGGCGCTCGGTGGCCACACGATCGAGGTGATCTTCGAGATCGGTGGCGACGTGGAGCCCGACGACTTCCGCAAGCACTAGGAGGAGCCGTCGGCGGCGAGCCGTTTCAGCTGCTCCTCGTCCATCACCGTGTGTTCGTGACGGATGCCGGCGACCGAGCGGCGAAGCCCGATCGACCTCCGTCGATCGTCGTCTTTCGGGATCAGTCCGAGGGCGTCCTCGTACAGCGCCACGGCCTCGGGGTACGCCCAGGCCTGCTCCGCACGTTCCGCCGCGATCAACAGGTACGTGACCGCGCGTTCGGGGTCGCCGGCCTCGCGCCAGTGGTAGGCGAGGATCGCCGCCACCGCAGCCGCGTCCGGTGCCGCCTCCTCGACGTAGCGAGCGACGGCCTCGTGCCGCTCCCGCCGCGCGCGCCGGGGGATCGTCGCGTAGGCGACGTCGCGGATCAAGATGTGACGGAAGGTGTACTCGTCGTCTCCTTCGACGGCGGAGGCGCGTTCCAACCTGATCAGATCGCGGCGCTCGAGCGACCCAAGGATCTCGTCCAGATCCGCCTCATCCGGGCGCAGCGATGCGAGCGGTCCCGCCCAGAACACCTTGCCGACGACGGAGGCATCGAACAGGACGTCCCGCTCCTCCCGGGGCAACGCATCCAACCGCGCGGCGATCATGGCCCGCACGGTGGTCGGGAGCTCATCGTCGGTCCCATCGCGCTCCAGCATCCACGCGGCCATCTCTTCGATGAACAACGGGTTCCCGCTCGCCGCCAGCTCGATCCGCTCCGCGAGCTCGGGCCGCCCCTCGCCCACGAGACCCGCGGCGAGCCAGTGGGCGGCAGCGGGCGGGAGGGGCTCCAGTCGCATCGTGGTCGAGGACGACAAACCGCCGCCCCAGGCCGGCCGCAGGTCGAGCAGTTCGGGGCGCGCGAGGGCGAGGAACAAGATCGGCGCATCTCTCGCGCGACCCGCGAGCGAGGTGATGAGGTCCAGGGTGCTGGGGTGCGCCCAATGGACGTCCTCGAACACGATCAACGTTCCGGTCCTCGACGCCAGTGCCTCGACGTACCGACGCGCCGCTTCGAAGAGCGAGCGCCGATCATCGGCCACCGCTTCGGGGGTTCGGGCGAAGACGGACAAGAGCTGGACCAGAGCCGGGTCCACGAGACCGAGGTGATCCAGGGACGCTTCGAGTTTCGCCGTCGCCACGGGGTTCGGGTCCGACCCGAAGATCCCGGCGACCTCGTGCACCAGCTGCACGAACGTTTCATAGCCCGAGCTCTGTTCGTAGGGCAGCTCCCGTACGTGGAAGGCCTGGCCGCCGGTCGCCTTCACGTCGAACGAGAGCTCCTCGGCGAGCCGCGTCTTGCCGATCCCCGCCTCGCCCAGGATCGTGACGAGGTGAGGTCGTCGCTCGGCGACGGCGCGGCTCCAGGTGTCCCGAACGAGGTCGGACTCGCGTTCACGGCCGACGAACGTCATCTCTGCCGGGCGTACCGAGAGCGGCACGAGCGCTTCGATCGCCATCCACGCGGGGATCGGCTCGCGCTTCCCTTTCGCAGCGACCGCGGGGACCGGCTCGCTCCGGATCACGCGTCGGGTGGCCCGGAAGGTCTCCTCGCCGATCAGGACGCGACCCGGTGGCGCGGCACCCTGGAGCCGAGAGGCGGTATTCACGACGTCGCCCGCGACGAGCAGGTCGCCATCGGGAGAGCCGGGTTCGATCGTGACGACCGCTTCGCCGGTGTTGACCGCCAGGTGGATCTCCAGATCGGGGTGGGGTGAGGTCTCGTTCAGCTGTTCGATGATCCCCGGGATCGCCAGGGCGGCGCGAACCGCTCGTTCCGCATCGTCCCCTCGCGCCACGGGCGAACCGAAGACCGCCATAACGGCGTCGCCGATGAACTTCTCGACGACGCCGCCGAACCGCTCGATCGTCGCCTTGACCGCCCGGTAGTACTCCCGGAGGACGTCGCGGACGTCCTCGGGGTCGGCGCCGTCGGATCTGCTCGTGTGACCGACCAGATCGGCGAAGAGCACCGAGACCACCTTGCGCTGTTCATCCGCCGACACCTGCGCGACGTTCGCGCCGCACGACGGGCAGTAGCGGACGGGTCCCGTCAGCTCAGCGCCGCACGCAGAGCAGACGGAGCCGAGGCGCGACCCACAGCCGACGCAGAATCGCGCATCCTCGGGATTGGATGCGCCGCAGCGCGAGCAAGCGATCACCGAGCGAGTGTAATCCGCCCCGATCCGACCAGGCCCCTCAGCCGCCGAGGACTACGCCCAGCAGGACGAACAGCGCGTAGATCGCGATCCCGCCGATCGTGAGGATGAGCCGGAGCTGGCGCGGGATGGGTGAGCGCCCGAAAGCGAAGTACAGCAAGGGGCCGATGAAGGGCACGACCAAGACGGCGAGCATCCAGCGCGTCCGGTACGGGAGCGGCTGCGACTCCTGACGGATCAGGTCCCAGAGCGCGATCGCGACCCAGCTCGCGTAGAGCACGAACGGCAGGACGTAGCCGTATAGCCCGATCAGCAAGCCCCACCACGAGGT
>VAYF01000242.1 GCA_005883885.1 Actinomycetota bacterium
GGTCGTCGCGAAGTCCGACGAGCTCATACACCTCCACCGCCTCCGACTTACCCTTCAGCGCAGGCGTGCCCAGGGATCGGACGTCGGCGATGTCCCGGATGAGCTCATACGTGCGCGCTCCGATGACCACGCTCCCCACCGGCGCATACGTTTGAAGCCGAGCGGCGAGGTTCGTCGTGTCGCCGATCGCCGAGAAGTTGCGGATGTCTGCAGCCCCGATGTTGCCAACGAGGGCTGGGCCGCTGTTGATGCCAACCCGAAACATCGGCCGTCCAGCGGGATCCGGCAGGGATAGAACGGCACGTTGCATCGCTAGACCGGCTCGAGCTGCCCGTCGAGCATGGTCAGGCTGGGGGCTGGGGGCGTTGAAGACCGCCATCATGGCGTCGCCCATGAATTGCACCACCGTCCCACCCTCCTCGAGCACGATCGGCACCGAAACACCGAACGCAGCGTTGAGCATCGCCACGACCTCGGCGGGAGAACGGCGCTCCGCGAAGGCCGTGTAGCCGCGCAGATCTGCGAACAGGACCGTCACGTCGACCTCCATCCCGCCAAGCGCCGCCCGCGCCGGATCTTCGATCAGCGTGCGAGCCACCTCCGGCGAGAGGTACTGGTGGAGGAGGAGATCGACGCGCTCGTGGAGGGCTCGCACCAGCCGTCCCTGGACATAGGCCGTGCGCTGCGACCGTTCGAGCAGGTAGGCACCCACGCAGCCGGCGATCACGGTCGCCGCGACGAGGAAGACCTGGAGGACCAGCTGGGATCCGAGGCTGCTGCCTTCCGCGACGCCGAGGAACAGCAGGCAGTAGGCCGTCCCGATCGCGATCGCGCCCACGAATGGGTGACGGGTAACGGCAAAGCCGAACACCGCCGTGAGCATCAGCCCTGGCATGGCGTACGTCGCGACCTTCCCGGTCGCCACGCAAAGGACGAGGACGGCGCATCCGGCGACGAACTGCTGCCCCAGGCCGATCGCGTCACGCCGACGCTGGGTGGTGGCCCAGCGGCTCGCTCCCGCGGTCGCCAGGAGGAACACGGTCATCGGTCCGCAGATCGCCCAAGCGGTCGCGGGTGTCGCGCCAACCGCAGACGGGCCGATGATCGCAACGACGACCCAGACCCCGGCGGCCACGAGGCTGGTCGTGCGGGCGCGCCGGACTCCCTCGGCCTGATCGGCGTGCTGGTAGGCACGTTCGAGCTCCCGATCGACGAACCGCAGGGTGAAGCGGTCGAACCGATCCCAGCCTTCCGGGAACGCCACGGCCGCAGTTTACGAGGGAGCCGTAGAGAGAGCCCTACGCAATATGTCACTGGTCATGCGTTGGATCCCTCTACCGTGGCCCGCGCCGTTGACGACGTTCCGGCAGATACCGCGGAGCCGTCGGGCAGAGATCCTTCAGCGGGCACAGCGCGCATCTGGGCGTCGGCGCCTTGCAGATCTCGCGACCGAGACGGATCAGTCCCACGTGCAACGAGGTTCTGAGTCCGTCGGGAACCAGATCGTGCAGCAATCGGTCGGCACGCTCGGCGCTCGCCTTGGTCGGGACCAGCCCCAGGCGACGAGCGACGCGGTGCACGTGCGTATCGACGGGGATCGCGTCGCGGCCGAGGGCGAATGACAGCACGACCGCCGCGGTCTTCGGACCGATGCCGGGGAGCGACGTGAGGTACGCGCGGGCCTCCGCGTCCGGCATGTCACGAAGCCGTGACAGGTCGTACCCGCCTTCGCGCTCGGAGACCTCCCGCAGGATCGTCTGGATCCGCGGGGCCTTCGTGTCGGCGAGGCCGCCCGAGCGGATCGCATCCGCGAGGGCGGCCTGGGGCGCCGCGGCGACCTGATCCCACGTGGGGAACGCCGTGCGGAGTGACGTGAACGCCCGGTCGGCGTTCACGTCACTCGTATGCTGGCTCAAAACCGTGAGGATCAATTCGTCGAGGGGGGCGCTCGCGCGGGGAGGCGACAGCGGGCCGAAGCGGCGTTCGAGCCGCCGGAGGATCGCTCGGACACGCCGAGGCGTCGCGTTGGGGTCCGTCATCGACCCGGATGGTACGGAACGCGGCTTACTCGGACTGACCGCGCGCCGCGTTGCGGAACTGCGTCAGCGACGGTTCGAAGCTGAGCCGGATGGAGCCGGTCGGCCCGTTCCGGTGCTTCGCCAGGATCAGCTCGGCCTCGCGCTTCTTGTCGTGATCCGAGTCGTCGCGGTGGATGAACATGACGACGTCGCTGTCCTGTTCGAGCGATCCCGATTCCCGGAGATCGGACAGCTGCGGGCGCTTGTCCGCGCGTGCCTCCGGGTTCCGGTTCAGCTGTGAGAGCGCCAGGATCGGGACCTTGAGCTCCTTCGCCAGGAGCTTCAAGGAACGCGAGATCTCGGCTACCTCCTGCTGCCGGTTGTCCTGGCGACGCGTCGCGGGGCTGGTCATCAGCTGGAGGTAGTCGACGATGATGAGCGACAGTCCTTGCTTGCTGGTCTTCATGCGGCGCGCCTTGGCTCGGATGTCCACGATGTTCACGTTGCCGGAGTCCACGATGGATAGCGGCGCATCGTGCAGCGTCTCGCCCGCCGAGACGACGCGGGTCCAGTCGTCAGGCCCCACGCGCTTGTTACGGATGCGGTCCCACGGCACGCGGGCTTCGGCGCACAGCAGACGCATACCGATCTCGTAACGCGACATCTCGAGGGAGAACATGGCGACCGGCTCGTGCGTGACGGCGACGTTGCGCGCGATGTTCATGGCGAGCGAAGACTTCCCGATCCCCGGGCGCGCCGCGATGATCACCAAGTTGCCGCCCTGCAGACCTGAGGTGAGGTCGTCGAGGTCCCGGAACCCGGTAGGGAGCCCGGTGTAGGCGGACTCGCGGTTCTGGATGGCCTCCAGTTCCGACATGGCGTCGTTGACGAGGTCGCC
>VAYF01000057.1 GCA_005883885.1 Actinomycetota bacterium
ACATCGCCGGAGAGATCGGACTGCGTCGTCGCGAACGAGGTGTCTTCGATCGTGGTCAGCTGTTCATCCAGCTCCGCTCGCTCGTTGAGCAGGCGAGCCTTCAGATCGGCTATCTCGCTCGCGGTGAGCCTGCCGTTCGCCATGGCGGCGAAGGGTAGCAGAAGAGCGCATATCCGCTGTGTTCCCGCAGGTCAGGATGCGGATTCGGGAACCTCGGACACCGCGGTTCGGGACTTCGCTCCGGGCCCGAACCGAACACTCGTTCGGCGACGTCGAGGTGCTCCGCAAGGGCCGCGGGCGTGTAGCATCCCGATACCGGCAACGACGGGAACGAGTAGCCGGGTCGGTGTGGTGGGAGCGAGCCGGGACGGTGAGAGCCGGTGCCGCGCCACCGGTGAACATCCTCCCTGAGCCCCTGCCCGAACCGGGCGCGGAGGGACCGCGACCCGCAGTAGACGCAGGCGGGACCGCCCGTGATCGCGGGAGGCCGTGATCGCGGCCTGAGAGCGGCCGGACCCCGTAAGGGCCCGGCAACGCGAGGTGGTACCGCGGGGCACGCGCCTCGTCCTCGCACCGAGGACGAGGCGTTTCGCGTGTACGGAGGAGCGATCGACATGCCGTTCGAGCCCGTGGATCCGAAGGTCAGCTTCCCCCGCCTCGAGGAACGCATCCTCGCGTTCTGGAAGGATGCGGACGTCTTCCATCGTTCGCTCGCCGCACGAGAGGGCGCACCCCGGTGGATCTTCTACGAGGGGCCCCCGACGGCGAACGCCCAACCAGGGATCCATCACGTGGAGCCGCGCACGTTCAAGGACGTGTTCCCGCGGTTCAAGACGATGACGGGGCACTACGTGGAGCGCAAAGGTGGCTGGGATTGTCACGGGCTGCCGGTCGAGATCGAGGTCGAGAAGGAGATCGGCACGACCGGCAAGAAGGACATCGAGGCGTTCGGCGTCGCCGAGTTCAACCGTCTCTGCAGGGAGTCCGTCCAGCGATACGTCGACGCCTTCGAGGGCCTCACGGAGCGGATCGGGTTCTGGATCGACACCGACCAGGCCTACTGGACGATGCACACGCGCTACATCGAGTCGGTCTGGTGGTCGCTGAAACAGCTCCATGGCCGCGGGCTCCTGGTGGAGGACCACAAGGTCACGGCCTACTGTCCCCGGTGCGGGACCGCGCTCTCGGACGCCGAGGTCGCGCAGGGATACGAGACGGTCATCGATCCGAGCATCTTCGTCCGGTTCCCGATCGTCGCAGGCGAGGACGTGTCGCTCGTCGGCGCGTCACTGCTCGTGTGGACGACGACGCCCTGGACGCTTCCGGCCAACGAGGGCGCGGCCGTCGATGGATCGGCCTCGTACCTGCTGGTCGAGCGCGCCGGGGAACGGCTGATCGTCGGGGAGCCGCTCCGCGAGGCCGTCCTGGGCGACACCGGCACCGTGGTCCGGTCCCTGTCCGGGAGCGAGTTGGTTGGTGTGCGCTACGAGCCCCCGTACGAGAACGTCGAAGGCGCGCATACGGTCGTCGCCGAGACGTTCGTGTCCATGGAAGAGGGAACCGGGATCGTCCACATGGCCCCGGCGTTCGGAGCGGAAGATCTGGCCGTCGGCAGGGCGCAGGGGTGGCCGGTCTTCAAGCCCGTGGGCGACGACGGGCGATTCACGGAGCTCGGCCCGTCGTTCGTCCGGGGGATCTTCGTGAAGGATGCGGACCCGTTGATCGTCGAGGACCTTCGTGCGCGCGACGTCCTGTTCGCCGCGGGGACCCTCGAGCACGCGTACCCGTTCTGCTGGCGATGCCACACGCCCCTGCTGTACTACGCGCGCACCGGTTGGTACGTGCGCACGACCCAGGTCAAGGATCGCATGCTCGAGGTCAACGATTCGGTGCGCTGGTACCCGCCCCACATCCAGCACGGGCGATACGGCAACTGGCTGGAGAACAACGTCGATTGGGCGCTGTCACGCGAGCGCTATTGGGGAACGCCGCTGCCGATCTGGCGATGCGAACACCGTCACGAGCGTGCGGTCGGGTCGCTCGCCGAGCTGAGCGAGCTCGCCGGACGCGACCTGAGCGACCTCGATCCCCACAAGCCCGGCATCGACGAGGTGACGTTCGACTGCCGCGAATGCGGCGAGCCCACGCAGCGTGTCCCGGAGGTCATCGACACGTGGTACGACTCTGGGGCGATGCCGTTCGCGCAGTGGGGGTATCACCCCGAGCTCGAGCGCGGCATCGAAGCGTTCGAACGGAACTTCCCCGCCGACTTCATCTCGGAGGCGATCGACCAAACGCGCGGGTGGTTCTACACGTTGATGGCCGAGGGGGTCGTGCACTTCGACGCGGCGGCGTACCGCAACGTCGTGTGTCTCGGGCTGATCCTCGACGCCGAAGGCCGGAAGATGTCGAAGTCGCTCGGCAACACCATCGACCCGTTCGAGGTGCTCGATCGTCACGGCGCCGACACGCTCCGCTGGTTCCTCCTCACGAACGGGTCTCCGTGGGCGGATCGTCGGGTGTCGTTCGAGGCCCTCGACGAGATCGTTCGCCAGTTCCTGCTGACCCTCTGGAACGTCTACTCGTTCTTCGTCACGTACGCCAACGCGAATGGGTTCGATCCCGCATCCTCCGGCGCGCCATCGGTCGACCGGCGCGCGGTGATGGACCGCTGGGTCCTGTCGCAACTCGCCGACACGGTGCGTGAGGCGCGAGAGCGTCTGGACGCGTACGACGCGACCGGGGCCGGCCGCCGGATCCAGTCCTTCGTCAGCGACCTCTCGAACTGGTACGTCCGGCGGACCAGGCGCCGCTTCTGGAACCCCGGCGGCGTCGCGGGCGCCGACGCGGAGGCCGCGGCGCAGACCTTGCATCACTGTCTGGTGACGGTCGCCACCCTGCTCGCGCCGTTCGTTCCGTTCCTGGCCGAAGAGCTCTGGCGGAACCTCGCGGCGGACCGCGGCGGGATGCCGGACTCGGTGCATCTCGCCGACTATCCGGTCGTCGACGATGCGACGGTGGATCCTGCCCTCGATCGGTCGATGGCGCTCGCCCGCGCCGTCGTCGAGCTCGGTCGACGGATCCGCGTGGAGACGAAGACGAAGACCCGCCAGCCCTTGCACGAGGCGGTGGTGCACGTCCCGGGGCGCGACGCCGAACTCGATGGGCTGCTCGACGTGATCGCCGACGAGCTCAACGTCAAGACGGTTCGGTTCGCCGACACCGAGACGTTCGGCGCGTGGCGTGCGAAGCCCAACTACAGGGTGTTGGGACGCGCGCTCGGCCGACGGGTGCAGCTGGTCGCCGACGCGTTGGCGCGCGACGACGGCTCGCTCGCCGCGCGATCGGCCGCGGGCGAGACCGTGGAGCTCACGCTCGACGACGGGTCGGCGGTGACCCTCGAACCCGACCAGGTCGAGCTCGCGCAGGAGGTGATGTCGGGCTGGGGGGTCGCGAGCGAGAACGGGGTCACCGTCGCGCTCGAGCTCGAGGTCTCCCCCGCGCTGCGACTCGAAGGGATCGCGCGCGACCTGACCCGCGCGCTCCAGGATCTGCGGAAGGCTGCCGGCCTGCACGTGAGCGATCGGATCGTGGCCGGGGTCGAGGCGAGCGGAACGGTCGCCGAGGCGCTCGGAGCCCACCCGGACGCGATCGCCGCCGAGACCCTCGCGGTCGAGCTGGTGCGCGGGGCGATCCGGGACGCGATCATCCGTGAGGTCACCGAGATCGACGACGAGACGGTGACCGTGAGTCTCAGGAAGGCGTGAAGCGCCTCGCCGGTGCGCCGCTCACTCTTCCTCACCCCAGAAGAGCTCCCGCAACGAAGGGTCACCATCGCCGCGATCGCTGCCTCGAGCGTTCGTGGTCGGCCGGGTCTGGGCGAGCTCGTTCGGCTCCTCCGCGGCGGGAAGGGTCTGCGTCGCCTCCGCGTCACCGACCTCCACGATCGGGCCCTCGTCGGGCTCGCCCCGGGTAACGGCTGCCGGTGGTGGCGGCGCTTCGTGCGCCACCGGCTCCGTCGACGCGGCCGGCGCGTCCGGGTCCTCGGTGGAAGCTCGGTCGGGGCTCCGGACGTTCCGCGCCATGGTTTTCATCGTCTCCGCGTGACCCTGGAGGAGTCCGGCGAGGCTCTCGAGGAACGCTCGCTCCTGCGCCAGGAACGCCTTGACGGCTGCCCGGTCGCCCTCCGACGGGACGGCAGGTGCGGTGGACAGCGAGGCGCGGGCGCGCGCTTCCGTATCGATCCTGGCCGCCTCATCGCGTGCCCGCTGGATGATCTCGTCGGCTTGCCGAGCGACGTCGTCCAGATCGGGGGAACCCACGACCGGGGGGGCCCCGGCCTGCCGTCGGAGGCGCGCGTTCTCCTCCGTCAGCCCGGTGACGACCTCGGTGAGCCTGTCCAGGAACTCGTCGACGTCGCGCATCCGATAGCCCCCGAACCGTGAGACACGGAACTCCTTCTGCTGGATGTCGAGCGGCGTGATCGTGGCGCCCGCCGCCTGCCGAACCTCATCTGCGGATCCCTCCGTCATGTCAATCCTCTCGATACCCGTTAGCAGAACGCATAACGCAACACGAAGATGATCACGAACGCAACGATGACGGAGATATCGAACATCCCCGCCGGCGGGATGATCCTCCTGAGCGGACGGAGGGCCGGCTCGGTCACGTCGTACAGCAGGTCCCAGGCTGTCCGGCCGGGCCCCACGATCGGCCGGCGAACCCCGAAGAACTCCAGCCACGACACCACCACTCGCGCCAGCAGCAGCAGCGTGGCAACCCAGAGCGCGATGCAGATCAGCCCCGTCATCGAGCGGGAAGGCTAGCAGCAGAACGCGGGCGGGTTATCGGCCCCGGCGATCAGAACTGGTTGTAGAACATGCCGCCGGCGATCTTCTCGCGTTCCTCCGCCGACACCTCGACGTTGGCCGGGGTCAGGAGGTAGACACGATTGGCCACGAGCTCGATCTTCCCGTCCAGGCCGTACACGAGTCCCGACGCGAAGTCCACGAGCCGCCGGGCGATCGGATCCTCCGTGCTCTGGAGGTTCATGATCACCGCGGTGCCTTCCTTGAAGCGGTCCGCGACGTCGCGGGCCTCGTTGAAGCGCCGGGGCTCGGACTTGTGGATCGCGGAGGGGCCGGCGGCCGTCCGCGGGGCCGCGATCGTCCGGACGATGCCTTCGGACCCGGCTGGCATGTCGCGGACCGACTGAGGACGCATCTGACGCACGGGTGCAGGCTGCGCGTCGGAGAACTCGTCGACGAAGTCCTCTTCATCCTCGACCAACCCCAGGTAGTTGAGGGTCTTCTTCCACACGCCGGCCATCTCCTTGTCCTCCTGCTCACGGCGCCGGTCGTTCCCGCGTGCCTGTTGCGGCTCGGGGACCGAACAACGCCGTTCCGATGCGCACCATCGTAGCGCCTTCCTCGACGGCGACCTGGTAATCCAACGACATCCCCATCGAGAGTTCCAGCACGTTGGGGTAGGTTCTTCGGAGACGATCGCGGAGCTCTCGGAGCCGGACGAACCATGGTCGGGCCTCCTCGGCGGTCGGCGTTCGTGGCGGGATCGTCATGAGCCCTCGCAGGCGGACGCCTTCGAGGGCCGTGACGAGGTCGGCGGTGGCGGGGGCGCGCTCCGGCGGTACGCCCGAGCGCGCCCCCGTGAAGTCGACCTCGATCAGCACGTCCAGGACGCGCCCGGAGCGCGCCGCGCGCCCGGCGAGCCGGCGCGCGGCCCGCTCCCCGCCGACGGTCTGCACGACGTCGGCTGCGTCGGCCACCTGCTGCGCCGTGCCCGCTTGGAGCGCCCCGATGTAGTGCCATCGCACGTCCAGGTCCGGCAACGCCGAGCGCGAGGCCCGGAGCTCCCGTGCGTAGTTATGTCCGATCGATCGCACGCCGGCTTCGGCCGCCCAAGCGATGGGCTCGGGCGAGACCATCTTCGCTGCGGCGACGAGCTCGACGGAGGCGGGATCGCGACCGGCGCGTTCGGCCGCGCTCCGGATCGCCTCCCGGATCGCCCGGAGATTCGTCCTGACCTCGTCGCGCGATGCGGGCACATGTCGAGCATAGAGAGGGGGCGGAAGGGCCCGGGGCCAAGAGGCGGGGGAAGGGCGCCTCTTCGCTCGGGTCTCCCGCCCCCACTCGCGCGCGGGGCCGCGCGAGGCGGCGAGTCGCCGCTAACTCTTGAGGAAGTCGGGGATGTCCAGATCCTCCTCGGCATCGAAGGAGACCGACGCTGGTGCGTCTTCGGGGGCGAACACGTCCGCGTCGTCGTCCTGCAGGAGCGACGGGAGTGCCGCGCCCTCACGCCCTCCCGTCCGCACGGGCTCTTCGAGGAGCCGCGACAACCTGCTCTCGAATCGGTTGTCGGCGGCCGGACTGACCTTGTCGAAGCCGGCCGCGACGACGGTCACGCGCACCTCTTCGCCCAGAGCGTCGTCGACGACGGCGCCGAAGATGATGTTGGCGTCCGGGTGCGCGACGCGGGTGATGGCGTCGGCCGCCGCATTGACCTCGTGCAAGGTCAGATCCGTGGGGCCGGCGATCGAGAGCAGGACGCCCTTGGCGCCGTCGATCGAGGACTCGAGCAGAGGGCTCGAGATGGCGGACTTCGCGGCCTCGGTCGCCCGATCCGCGCCCGATCCGATCCCGATACCCATGAGCGCCGACCCCGCGCCGGACATCACGGACTTGACGTCAGCGAAATCGAGGTTGATCAGACCGGGTTGGGAACGACGATCAACGTGTCGACCGCCTTCTTGAGTTCCGTGATCCCGAGGTCCGCCTGCGTCGCTCGCTTGCGTCCCTCGAACCCGAATGGCCGCGTCACGACGCCGATCGTGAGCGCGCCGAGGTTCCTGGCGATCTCGGCCACGATCGGGGCGCCGCCGGTGCCGGTCCCGCCGCCTTCACCGGCGGTGATGAAAACCATGTCCGCACCTTTGAGGATCTCTTCGATCTCGTCCCCATGTTCGGTCGATGCTCGCTGGCCGACTTCCGGGTCCGATCCTGCGCCGAGGCCGCGCGTGGTCTCGCGGCCGATGTCGAGCTTCACCTCTGCGTCAGACATCAGGAGCGTCTGGGCATCGGTGTTGACGGCGATGAACTCGACGCCCCGGAGGCCTGCCTCGATCATCCGGTTCACCGCGTTCACGCCGCCGCCGCCGATCCCGACCACCTTGATGACGGCGAGGTAGTTCTGGGGAGCGTCCATCTATCTCATTCCTCCGAGTGAGCGACCACTCACCTACCTGGGGAAACGCCGTTCGTGATGCAGCCGACCTAACTATCTAGTTGACGGTGATTGTTAGCTCCACCTACAGTCAACGTCGCGACAGTACTGAAAAGCGCAGGTGCCGTCAAGCGCGCGTCTCTCGTTCAGCTGAAACGCCGGAGCGTGTTCGTCGCGTCTACGGTGTGACGGTCTCGCCGCTCTCGAGCGTCGCGCTCGGAGCCTGAGGAACGCTCAGATCGATCTGCGCCAGTGCGACGTGCACGCGCGAGGCCCACGCGAGAACCGAGCGGAGGGCGGTCGCCTTGGCTACCTGGTCGCCCCCTACCCCGTAGCGCACGGAGAGTCCCCCGGCCAGATCCATCACGAGCGACCCGGTCGGCTCGGCGACGACCGCCGAAACGCGAGCGCGTACGACGGGGGGGATCGCCTCGAGCGCCGAGGCTGCCGCGGTCCGGTCGTCGTCCGTGAGCTCACCGACGGATGCCCGGATCTCGGGGAGGCCGGTGGCGGCCGCTCCCGGCAGCACGATGCCGTCGCCGGCGACGACCGTGGAGGTCGTTCCGACGAGCACCCGTGCGATCGGCGTTCGCTCCTGCACGGTGATGACGACCGACCCGGGGAGGTGCCGCTCAACGGTCGCGGAGCGGATCCACGGATCGGCTTCGAGCGCGGTCACGATCGAGCCCGTGTCGAGGTGGAAGACGTTCGTCCCCGACCCGATCCCGGCGCGCGTGATGACCTCGCCCGGTCGCAGGCTCTCCGTCCCCTCGACACGGATGTCGCGCAGCCGGAACAGCGGCGTGTACGTGGCCGCCGCGAACCCGCCGAGCAGCAGGACGGGGAGCGTGACGAGGGCGAGGGTCTTCGCCCGACGCGTCGCGCGATCAGGCGGCATCCCCCTCGAACCTCCCAACGAGGTGCACCTCGGGCTCGAGCTCGACGCCGGCGGATCTCCGGACCCGGTCCTGGACCAAGCGGATCAGTGCAAGGACGTCGGACGCGGTGGCATCGGGACCGGCCACGATGAAGTTGGCGTGCTTCGTCGAGACGAGGGCGCCCCCGACGCGCGTCCCTTTGAGCTCCGCCGTTTCGATCATCGCCGCGGCGTGTCCGCCGGGCGGATTCTTGAAGACGCTTCCACAGTTCGGTTCGGCGAGCGGTTGCGTGCGCTTGCGCCATGCCCGCGCCCGCTCCATCGATGCGCCGATCGCGTCCGCCGGTCCCGGGGAGAGCGCCACCGTCGCGGCGGTCACGATCGCGTCCTCGGGAAGGGCAGACCCCCGGTAGGAGAACCCGGCCGCCTCCGCTGGGACCGAGACCGCCCGCTCCTCGGCGATCCGGTAGACCTCGATCCGATGCACGATGTCGCCGATCTGGCCGTCATGCGCCCCCGCGTTCATCTTCACGGCGCCCCCGAGGGTGGCCGGGATGGCGACGCCGAACTCGAGCCCGCTGAGCCCATGCCGCAGCGCCACGCCGGCGAGTGCCGGCAGCGGCATCGCCGCACCGGCGCGGACCCGATCCCGGTCTCGAGCTGCCCAGCGATATCCCTTCCCGAGCCGAAGCACGAGCCCGGCGAACCCCTCGTCGGACACGAGAACGTTCGATCCCTTGCCGATCACCGTGAAGGGGATCGGCGCCTCACCGACAGCCCGGCTCACGAGCGCGAGGTCCTCCTCGCGCTCGGGCTCCAGGTAGAGGGCCGCGGGGCCGCCGACCCGGAACGTCGTGAGCGGTGCGAGCGGAACGCGCGTCCGCACGCGATCGCCCGCCCCCTGACGGAGGATCCGGAGCGCCGCGTCGAGGTCGCCACTCACGCCGAGCTCCCTGTCGCGCGGTCGCGATCATCGATACGCCCCCGGACCGCGTCCCCGAGCATCCACACGTCCCCGCACCCCATCGTCACCACCAGGTCGCCCTCGCGCACCTCTCGACCGAGGAAGGTCACGACGTCGGACCGATGCGGGAGGTACACGGTCCGCAAGCCCGGGGACGCGAGCTGGACCCCGTCGACGACCAGCTTGCCGGTCACTCCGGGGATCGGGTCCTGCGCGGCTCCGTACACGTCCGTGACGACGACGAGATCCGCGCGCGAAACGCTCGCGCCGAGCTCGCGCCAGAGCGAGCGAACCCTCCAGTAGCGATGCGGCTGCACGAGCGCGATCAGGCGCCGGGGTGCGCGTCGCCGAGCCGTCTCGATGGTCACCTCCATCTCGGTCGGCGTCTGCCCGTAATCGTCGAAGAACTCCGCACCGCCCGCGTCCCCTCGGTGTTCGAACCGTCGGTGGATCCCTTCGAACCCGGCGAGCGCCTCCGCCGATACGGCAGCGGGGATGCCCGCGAGCCGAGCGACCGCGATCGCGGCGGCAGCGTTCAGCAGGTTGTGTGCCCCGTCGACCTGCAGCCGGAGCGCAACCTCAGCGTCGTCCACCCACACGGTGCCGCGAGCACCCTCCGGGCCGAGGGACTCCACCCGCACCTGAAGGTCGCACCGGGACGAAGAGCCGTACGTCGTCGCGCGGACACCGGCGCGCGCCAGCGCGCGAGCGAGCGAGGGATCATCGCCCCAGGCGACGACGTGATCGCAGCGGGCGGCGAATTCGGCGAAGGCGTCCTCGATCTCCTCGAGACCGCCCGGGTAGAAGTCGAGATGATCGGCGTCGAGGTTCGTGATCACACCCGCCCATGGCGGGATCATCAGGAAGGACCCATCGCTCTCGTCGGCCTCGAACACGAACAGGTCGCCGGTGCCGTGCTGGGCCCCGCTGCCGCTCTCGTTGAGATCTCCGCCGATCAGCTGGGTAGGATCGAGACCCCCCGCCTCCAACGCGGTTGCGATGAGTGAGGTCGTGGTGGTCTTGCCGTGGGCACCCGCGATCGCGACCGTTCGGTGGCCGCGAGCGAGCGCGCCGATCGCCTGTTGCCGCTTCCAGATCGGCACCCCGGACCCCGCGGCGGCGGCGACCTCCAGATTGTCATCGCGGATCGCGCTGGAGACGACGACGACGTCCGGCGAGCCCAGGAGCGCCGGATCGTGACCGACGTGGACCCGGACGCCGAGCGACGCGAGCTCCGTCAGGGATGCCGAGTCCTTCACGTCCGAGCCCGAGACCGTGAGACCGCGCGCGACGAACAACCGCGCGAGGTTCCGCATCCCCGCGCCACCGATCCCCAGGAGATGCACCGAGCGCACGCCTTCGATCGACGGGATCGACAGCGTCGGGATCGATCCTTCGGGTGGGGTCCAGAACAGCCACCGGCCAGCCGCGCCGTTCACCGACGGTTTCCTCCCGCCACCTCGGCGACCAGGTCGGCGAGCCGAGCGTCCGCGTCGGGCCTGGCCCATCGCTTCGCGGCCTCGGCCATCGCGCCCCGTCTCCGATCGTCTTCCAGGAGCCCGACGATACGGCCGGCGAGGGCCTCCGCGGTCAGACCCCGTTCGGTCGCGACCTCCGCTGCACCGGCGCGCTGCACCTCTCGAGCGTTCGCCTCTTGGTGATGCCCGGTGGCGTGCGGGTACGGGACGAGGATCATCGGCACGGCGCACGCCGTGAGCTCCGCGATGTGACCGGCGCCGGCGCGCGAGACGGCGACGTCCGCGATCGCGAGCGCGAGCTCCATCCGGTCGATCGTTCCGATGACGCGCGCGAGCAACGGCCCCCCGTGGATGTCCCCGAACCGGCCCTCGTGCGCCGGGCCGGTCGCCAGGAGGAGCTGGAGGTCGCCGCGATCCGCGAAGATCGCGGCGACCTCCCGCGTGAGCTCGTTCAAGCGGAGCGCTCCCTGGCTCCCGCCCAGCACGAGGATCGTCCGGCGCCCCTCCTCGAGCCCGAACACCGTCCGCGCTTCCTTCGCGAGCTCGGCGCGCCGTTCCGGGACCAACGCGATCGCCGGGCGGATCGGGTTCCCCGTGCGTTCGAGGCGCACGCGGGCCGGGAACGACGCTCGCGCCGCGTCGAACGTCACCGCGATCGCCGTGGCCCACCGCGCCGCGAGCCGGTTGACGGCGCCCGGGACGCTGTTCGGTTCGACCAGCACGAGCGGGCGGCGCGCCCGCCACGCGGCGAGCGCGGCGGGCGCGCTCGCGTAGCCGCCGATGCCCACGACGGCGTCGGCCCGAGCCACCAGCGGCCGGCACCGGCGAGCGGACCGAAGCGTCTTCCCGACCGCGCGGAGCGAACGCATCGACACCCGTTTCTGCGCCGAGACGACACGGAGCGCCGTGAAGGGATATCCCGCTGCGGGGACGAGCACGGATTCGGGACCGTCGGCCGAGCCGAGGAAGGTCACGATCGCCCCGTGCCGTTCGCGCAGCGCATCCGCCATCGCGAGGGCCGGGTAGACGTGGCCGGCGGTCCCGCCACCCGCCACCACGATGTTCACCGGGCTGGCTTCCTCGAGCGGCGGCGGCGGCGACCGCCACCGTTCGACCGAGCCACGCTCGCGAGGACGCCGATCCCGGCGAGCGTCACGACGAGGGCGGAGCCACCGAAGGACACGAGCGGGAGCGGGACCCCGGTGATCGGCAGCAGGCCCGTCACGGCGCCGAGGTTGATCACGGCTTGCACGCTGATCCATGCGATCACCCCGGCGGCCAGCAGGCGCTCGAACGTGTCGTGCGAATGGATAGCGATCCGCACGCCGGCCCAGACGAGCACCCCGAACGCGATCAGGACGACGAGCGCCCCGAGCAACCCGAGCTCCTCCCCGATCACCGCGAAGATGAAGTCGGAGTGCGCGTTCGGGAGGAAGTCCCATTTCGCGCGGCTCGTGCCGAGCCCGGTGCCGAGCCATCCCCCCGACCCGATCGCGATCAGCCCCTGGATCAGCTGGTACCCCGACTTCTTCGGGTCCGCCCACGGGTCGAGCCACGATTCGAAGAACCGCGTCCGGCGGTACGCCTCGCCGAAGATCAGGTACGCGACCCCCACCGCGCCGACCGCCCCCCCGACGAAGAGGTACCGCAGCCGGACCCCGGCGATGAACAGCAGCACGAACACGGTGGCGCAGAAGATCATCGTCGTGCCGAGGTCGCGCTGGAGGAGACCCAACGTCGCCACCAGGACCACGATCGGACCGAGCGGGATCAGGAGCTGCCCGACGTCGTGCAGCCTGCCCCACTTGTTCGACAGGATCGTCGCGGTCGTGGCGACGAGACCGAGCTTCGCGAGCTCCGATGGTTGCACCGTGACGGGGCCCAGATCGATCCATCGCGACGCACCGTAGAGCGCCGTGCCGGAGGTGGGGTGGGCGGCGATCGTCATGAGCACGGCCGCGACGCCCAGGAGGGGAAGCCCGAGCATCTTCCATCGTCGCGGCGACAGCCGAGCGAGGAGGATGGCGGCGACGACGCCGACCGCCGCGTACAGCACCTGGCGCTCGAAGTACCAGAAGCTGTTCCCGCCGTAGCCTTGGGCGGCCGATACGGATCCCGCGGAGAGCACCATCACGAGCCCGACGGCGGTGAGGAACCCTGCCGATGAGAACAGCAGAGCGAGATCGACCCGCGCGAGCCGAGCCCCCTCCTTCGCGCTGGGGCGTCGATCGCTCGGGACCAGCCGCAGGGAGGGCCGCGCCCGCGGGTCGGCGCGCGAAGGTCGGCGGGATCGAAGTGCTCCGGATCGACGGTCACCCATCGAGCCGCACCTCTCGCGCGATCGAACGGGCGGCCGCGGAGAACCGCTCGCCGCGCTCGCGGTAATCGTGGAACTGATCCCAGCTGGCGCATGCCGGTGCGAGCAGCACGACACCCGGCCTGGGAGCCAGCGCGAACGCCATCTGGGTCGCCTCTTCGATCGAGCCCGCTCGTCGAACGACCACGAGACCGTCGAACGTCTCGGTGACCGCGTCCGCGCTCTCGCCCACGGCCACCACCCCTGCGAGCCGACCCACTCGCGTCGCGAGCGGCGACAGATCCTGGCCCTTCGCCCGGCCGCCGGCGATCAAGACCGCGTCGCGCACGCCGTCGATCGCCGCGATGGCGGCATGCACGTTGGTCGCCTTCGAGTTGTCGAGGAACCGCACGCCATCGGCTTCCGCGACCGACTCACCGCGATGACGCTGGGGAGCGAAGCTCGCCAACCCGTCGCGGACCGCCGGGCCTTCGACGCCGAACGCGAGTGCGGCCGCCGCAGCCGCCGCGGCATCGGCGCGGTATCCCGCCCGCTCCACGTCGATCCGACCGAGCTCCTGCGGCGCGCTCAGCATCGCGAGCAGGGTGTCGTCACGGTAGCCAACCTCGTCCGGCCCCGGATAGTCCGAACGGAACCACACGACCCGGCATGGCGCCTCCGCCGAGACGTTCGCCGCAAGGACGTCGTCGCGACCACCGACGTGCACGTCGCCGACGGCCGTCTGTCGCGCGTAGATGCGACGCTTGGCGCCCACGTACGCCTCGAACGACCCATGCCAATCGAGATGGTCGGGCGCGAGGTTCAACAGGACCGAGACACGCGGATGCAGGGACTCCTGGTCCGCGAGCTGGAACGACGACGCCTCGACGACGAGCACGTCATGGTGCTCGAGGGCCGCGGTCGGGAACGGCCTGCCGATGTTGCCGCACGCGACAGCGTCCAGCCCGCCGGCACGCAGACAGGCCGCGATCATGCCCGACGTCGTCGTCTTCCCGTTCGTTCCGGTCACGGCGAGGTACGGGACGCGGACGAGCCTGGCCCCAAGCTCGAACTCACCCCAGATCGGGATGTCGCGCTCACGCGCCCACCTCCGCACGTCGGCCGACGGAGGGATCCCCGGGCTGGTCACGACGAGCGTCGCCCCGTCCAGGTGGGAGCGGTCGTGGCCGCCGGCGAGGATCTTCGCGCCGAGCGCCTCGACGGTGTGGAGATCGCCGAGCTGTGCGCGGGGCCGAGCCTCGGTGATCACCACGGAGGCACCCTCCTTCGCGAGCGCGCCGGCCGCCGCGATCCCCGCGACCCCGGCACCGATCACCACCGCGCGTTCACCCGAGAACGTTCCGCTCACGACGTCTGCTCCTCGCGCGGGGTCGTCCTCATCCCAGGCCTCCCCGTGCGATGAAGTCGGCGTAGAACAGACCGATCCCGACCGCCGAACAGAGCCCCGCGACGATCCAGAACCGAACGATCACGGTGAACTCCGGCCAGCCAGCGAGCTCGAAATGGTGGTGGATCGGGGACATCCGGAAGACGCGACGACCGAACCCACGGAACGAGATCACCTGCGCGATCACCGAGAGCGTCTCCAGCACGAAGAGCCCGCCGATGATGACCAGCAGGATCGCGGTGTTCGTCACGAGTGCGAGCGCGCCGAAGAGCCCACCGAGCGCGAGCGAGCCCGTATCGCCCATGAAGATGCGCGCCGGGGCGGCGTTCCACCAGAGGAACCCGGTCGCGGCGCCGGTCATCGCGGCCGCGACGATCGCCGCGTCCTGCAGGTCCACACCGTTCACGGAGTAGCAGCCCGGCGAGCCCTGCAGCAGCACGCACGTGTGGCGGAACTGCCAGAACGAGATGAACACGTAGGCGCTACACACCATGATGGACGAGCCGGCGGCCAAACCATCGAGTCCGTCCGTGAGGTTCACCGCGTTCGACGAGCCGGTGAGCACCAGGAACGCCCAGAGGTAGAACAGGACACCGAGCGTGATCGACGACGGGCGGATGAAGGACAGATGTGCGGTGACCCCGGGGTTCCCCACGTGCGTCACGAGCATGGCGAAGGCGAGCGACACCAGAGCCGTGCCACCGAACTTCTGCGCCTTCGTCAGGCCGAGCGAGCGCCGTCGGCGCACCTTCATGAAGTCGTCGAGGAACCCGACGACGCCGAAGCCCACCGTGGCGAACACGAGCGCGACCCCGGTGACGGTGAACCGCTGCGCCGTGACTCGAGACGCGAGATACCCCAGACACAGACCCGCGATGATCACGATCCCGCCCATCGTGGGCGTCCCCATCTTCTCGAAGTGGGTATGGGGCCCGTCCTCGCGGATCCGTTGCCCCCACCCCAAGACGCGGAACGCGCGGATCGCGGCGGGGGTGCCGAGCAGCGTCACCGCCAGCCCCACCGCGGCGGCCACTAGGATCGAGATCACCGCAGTGCCTCCGCGAGTGTCTCGAGCCCGACGATCCGCGAGCCCTTCACGAGTACCAGATCGCCGCGCCGGATGTGGGCACGGACGTCCTCGAGGGCGGCGTCGACGTCATCATAGCTCGCGACGGCATCTGGCTCGAACCCCTCGCGCAGACCGGCAACCGCGATCGACTTCGCCTCGGTCCCCACGGTGATCAGCCGATCGATACCGAGCCGCGCGGCCAGTTCACCCACGCGCTCGTGCTCCTCGAGCCCGATGTCGCCGAGCTCCGCCATCTGCCCCAGCACCGCGACCACACGCCGATCCGCGGCCATCACCCTCGCGGCCTTCAGCGCGGCCGCCATCGACTCGGGGTTGGCGTTGTAGGCATCGTTGACGACGACCACGCCGTCGGACGTCTCGAAGGTCTCCATGCGCCAACGCGAGACCGCGGCCCGCGCGAGCGCCTCGGCGCACGCCTCGATCGGGATCCCGAGCTCCATCCCGACGGCGGCGGCCGCGAGCGCGTTGCTGACCATGTGCTCGCCCGGAACCGCAAGCGTGACGCGCTCGCGGCCGCCGCCGGCAAGCAGGTCGAACGTGGGCCGCCCGTCGGGGCCCATCCCGACCCCCTCGGCGCGCACGTTCGCGGACGGGGCACGCCCGAACGTCAGCACCCGCGCGCGGGCGCCGCCCGCGAACCCGCTCACGACCGGGTCGTCGCCGTTCAGCACGAGCACACCCGCCTCGTCCATCGCCTCGACGGGTTCGGCGGAGGCGGCGACGATCACGTCCCACGAGCCGAAGATCTCCATGTGCGCCACGCCGACGTTCGTGACGACGACGACGTCGGGCCGCGCGACCGGCATCAAGACCGCCACGTCTCCTGCCCGCCGGGCACCGAGCTCGGCGACGATCACCTCCGCGTCCGGCGGAGCCCCCAGGAGCGTGAGCGGCAGGCCGATCTCGTTGTTGAACGATCCCGGACTCGCGTGCACGCGGAACCGCGTCGACACGACAGCCGCGGTCATGTCCTTCGTCGACGTCTTCCCGTTCGCGCCCGTGATCGCGACGACCGCGCCGTCGAACCGTCGTCGCTCATCGGTGGCGAGGCGCAACAGCGCGTCCGCGGGCGAGGCGACCTGAACCTTCGGCACGGGAGCCTCCGCTCCTTCGCGGACGAGGACCGCGGCGGCGCCGCGGGCGACCGCGTCCTTAACGAACCGGTGCCCGTCCGTCCGTTCGCCGGCGAGCGCGACGAACAGCGCCCCCGGGCTCGCCTGCCGCGAGTCGGTCGTCACCGAGGAGATGTCGACGTCGTCCCCGGCCTGCTCACCCCCGACGGCGGCCGCGACGCTCGCGAGCGGCCGCGGCTTCACGCCCCCTCCAAGAGCGAGCCGAGCTCGTCCCGGGCTATCGACCGGTCGTCGAACGGCACGGCGGCTCCTGCCACCTCCTGGTACGGCTCGTGACCCTTGCCGGCGATCACCACGATGTCGCCGGGCTTCGCCTCCCGGACGGCCAGCCGGATCGCGGCACGTCGGTCGGGTTCGACGACGTACTCTCCGTCGCCCGCGACCGCGCCCGGGACGATCTCCCGGATGATGGCCATCGGGTCTTCGGAACGGGGGTTGTCCGTGGTGATCACCGTGAGATCGGCGGACGACGTGGCGGCCCGTCCCATGAGGGAACGCTTCGCCCGGTCGCGGTCGCCGCCACACCCGAACACGACGATCACGCGGCCGGCGGCCAGCGAGCGTGCGCCCCGGAGCACGACCCGGATGCTATCCGGCGTGTGCGCGTAATCCACCACCACCAGGAACTCTTGTCCTGCATCGATGGTCTCCATCCGACCGGGGATGTCGCGCACCTCCCCGAGCGCGTCGGCGGCCGTGTCGAGCGGGATCCCCACCTCCCGGGCCGAGCCCATCGCCGCGAGGCAGTTCGACACGTTGAAGCCTCCGCGGAGCGTCGAGCGGACCTCCACCCCTTCCACCCGGAAGGAGATGCCGCGGGCATCCACAGCCACGTCGGACGCCCGGAGGTCGGCATCGCGATCGACCCCGAAGGTGACCACCGGGATCGCTGCACGCCCGATCAGAGCTCGTCCCGAGGGATCGTCGGCGTTGAGGACCCCCCGCGCAGCATGGCTCGGCGTGAAGAGGGCCGCCTTCGCATCCAGGTACGTCCGCATCGTCCCGTGGTAGTCGAGGTGGTCCGGGGAGAGGTTCGTGAAGACCGCGACGTCGAACACCACCCCGTCGACGCGCTGCTGCGCCAGTGCGTGCGACGACACTTCCATGGCGACCATCCGGACCCCGGCCGAACGCATCCGCGCGAGCAGACGATGCAGGTCCGGCGCCTCCGGAGTCGTCCGGGCGAGCTCGACCGGGCTGCCATCGATCCGCGCGCCGTTCGTCCCGATGACGCCCGCTCGCGATCCGGATCCGCGGATGATCGCCTCGAGGAGATACGTGGTCGTCGTCTTGCCGTACGTTCCCGTGATCCCGATCGTCGTCATCGCGTCGGCCGGCCGGCCGAAGAGCACCGAGGACATCGGCCCGATCGAGCCGCGTACCGACGGAACCAGGGCCTGCGGGGCGTCCACGGGGAGCCATCGCTCCACGACGATCGCGCCCGCGCCGGCGGCGAGCCGGTGAGCGAACGCCCGTCGTCACCCCGTACCTCTGCTCGGACCGCGGCCGCCGCGTCGCTGAGCGTGACTGCGGGAAGGGGAAGCTCCACCGCCGGCGAGCCTACACGCCGGCCGGCGGGCGTCATGGCACGGGCATCGCGTGCGGAGGGAGCGGAACGGCGGGGGCCGCCTCGATCCCGAGCCGCTGGATCGCGTACCGGGCGACCTCTTGGAACACCGGCGCCGCCGCGACGCCTCCGTAGACGGTCCGCGGCTCATCGATGATCACAGCGACGACGACGCGCGGCCGAGACGCCGGCAGGAACCCGATGAACGAGGCGACGTACCTGCTGACGTAATGGCCATTCGCATCCAGCTTCTTCGCGGTCCCGGTCTTCCCGGCCACCTGATACCCAGGGATCTGCGCGGACACGCCGGTCCCATCTTGCACGACGTAGGCGAGCATCTGCGTCAGCGTCTGCGTCGTGGCCGGTCGAAGCACCCGCCGGGTCACCGCTGGGGGGGCATCGTGACGAACGCCGTCGGGGCCGATCGTGGCGTCGACCAGTCGGGGTTGTACCCAGGTTCCGCCGTTCGCGATCGTCGCGTACACGCTCGCCATCTGAAGCGGCGTGACGGCCACGCCGGCGCCGAACGAGACGGTCGCCCGGGTCAGAGGGGACCACGGCGACGCCGGCATCAACCCCGCCGCTTCGCCCGGGAACCCGATCCCGGTCGGGGTTCCGTACCCGAACCGAGCGAAGGTCTCCTCCATCGTCCGGTTCCCGGTCCGATCGGCGACGAGGGACGCACCGACGTTGCTCGAGTGCGCGATGATGTCGCCGAGCGTCATCGTCTGCGTGCCGTGGGGCTCGGCGTCGTGGATCGTGTAGCCCTCCACCTGGCGCGTTCCGGGGACCTGGAACCGATCCGTCGGCGTGACGGCACCCGATTCCAATGCCGCCGCCGCGGTGATCGTTTTGTTGACGCTCCCCGGCTCCCAGGTGTCGGTGACCGCCCGGTTGACGAACCGCGTGCTGTCGGACGAGGCGAAGGAGTTCGGGTCGAACCACGGGTACGAGGCCATCGCGTAGACGTCACCCGTGTGCGGATCCAAGACGACGATCGTGCCTCCCTTCGCGTGGTTCTGCCGAACGGCCTTCTGCAGGTACTGCTGGGCCTGGAACTGGAGGTCTCGGTCGATCGTCAGAACGACGCTGCTTCCCGGCTGCGGATCCTGGACGACCTGTCTGCCGCCGCCGATCTCCTGGCCCTGCGCGGAGAGCTCGACGGTGCGCTCTCCCGGTGAGCCCGCCAACAGCTGGTCGTACTGGCGCTCGAGCCCGGTGGTCCCGACCCCATCGACGTTCACGAACCCCAAGACCTGGGGCGCAACGGGTCCCGCCGGGTAGTAGCGCTTCACCCCCGGCAGCAGGCCGACGCCGGGCAGGTGGAGGTCCGCGACGTGCTGCGCGACGTCGAGGCCGACCTGGCGTTCGATGTAGGCGAACGTTCCCGGAGACGACAGCGCAGCGCGGACGTCCCTCTGTTTGAGCCCGAGCACCGGTGCGATCTGCCCGGCTTCGGTCGCCGCATCGACCACGAGGCTCGGGTTCGCGTAGACGTCGCGGGCATCGAGCGTGAGCGCCATCGGCACGCCGGTGCGGTCGAGCATCTCGCCCCGCAGGGCCGGCAGCGGTTCGGTGTGCACCCGCTGGGTCGATCCGAGCTCCGCGTACGTCCCCGACTCGCGCACCTGGAGCACAGCGAGCCTGATCACGATGCCGCCGATCGCGAGAACGACGGCGACGAGCAAGACGACCAGACGATGCACGGGCGGGCGCTTCACGCGCCGAGCCCCGACGGCTCCGACGGGACCCGGATGATCACCACGCGCTCGGGCATCACCATCCCTTCCTTCCGCGCCCATCCCATCACGCGCGATGGCGCGGAGGCCGCAGCCACGTTCTCGCGGAGCGACTGCTGTCGTTGGGTGAGCGAGCCGAGCTGCTGGCGAAGGGCGTCCGAGCGGAAGCTGGCTTGGACGGCGAGCGCCGAGAGGGACACGATCCCGACCACCATCGCGGTCACGATGACGGCCGTCATGACCCAGAACGGGGGGGTCCCGCGGCGTGCCCGCGCCCGATGGTGCGGGGAAGGAGTGGTGCGCGGGCGCGCCGCGGGGGTGCGGGAGGGGTCCGCACGCTTCGGAGCCGGGGACATGAGGCTGCGTGCCGGGGCACTCATGCTGCCTCCCTGGCCGCTTCCCGGTGGGAACGTTCGGCCGCACGCAGCTTGGCGCTCCGGGCGCGCGGGTTGCGCGCCCGCTCTGCCGCGCTTGCCACGAGCGGCTTCTTCGTCAGGATGTCGAGACGGTCGTCATCCCGGAACGCACGCTTCACGATCCGGTCCTCCAAGGAGTGGTAGGAGATGACGACCACGCGGCCACCGGGCCCGAGGAGCCCTGCCGCGGGAGGCAGGACCGCGGTGAGCTCCTCGAGCTCCCGGTTGACCGCGATGCGGAGCGCCTGGAACGTGCGTCGCGCGGGGTGGGGGCCCCCCGGGCGCTTCCCAACGGCGCTCACGATGATGCCGGTGAGTTGATCCGTGGTTCGGATCGGACGGCGGCGGACGATCGCGGCTGCGATCCGCCTCGATCGCGGCTCCTCACCGAGCCGGTAGATCAGATCGGCGAGGTCCCGCTCGGGGAGCCCGTTGACCAGGTCAGCGGCGCTCGGCGCCGCCCCCCCGCTCCCCTCCCCCATCCGCATGTCGAGCGGCCCGTCCACGCGGTACCCGAACCCGCGCTCCGGACGGTCGAGCTGCATCGAGGAGACCCCGAGATCGAAGAGCACACCGTCGGCCCGGGTGCCGACGACGCCCTCATCGACCTCGGAGAAGCGGGCTCCCACCAAGCGCACGCGATCGCCGAAGGCGCTCAGCCGCTCGCGAGCCACCGCCAGGGCTTCAGGATCACGGTCGACGCCGACGAGCCGAGACACGCCGGCTTCCAGCAACGCCGCGGCGTGGCCCCCGGAACCGACCGTCATGTCGACGACGGTTCCACGACCGGCGAGGAGCTCGATCACCTCGGCCGTCATGACCGCTTCGTGTCCACCCTCGGTCGCCACGTCACCCGATGTGCCCGACGAGCAGCCCGAACGCGATCGAGGCGAGTAGCGTCAACGCGGTCATCGCGATCAACGACAGGCTCTGACGAACCTCGTCGCTCAACTTCCGTGGTTGCTCCATCGATCCCTACCTCTCTCGTTCCAGGGGCTGGCGGCGGTCAACCCGTACCCTTGCCCGGTTCAAGTGCTCCGGCCTGGTACGCGCCCGCGTGCGAGGCCTCGTAGCGTTCGTAGCTGGTGCGGTCCCAGATCTCCATCCGATCCCGCACCCCGAGCACGACGACGTCCTTATGGATCCCCACGCGGTCACGAAGGCGTTGCGGGATCGTGAGGCGACCCTGTCCATCGAGCTTGGCTTCGTCCGACGAGCCGAAGAACAACCGCCCGTACGCGCGCCCGGCCATGTCGGAAAGGGGGAACGCTGCGACCTCCTCGGATCGGCGCTGCCACTCGGCGCTGGGGAAGACGAAGAGGCAGCCATCCTGGCCGATCGTGAGCCACGCCCCGTCGGCGAACGACTCACGGAACCGAGCCGGCAAGGACACACGTCCCTTCGGGTCGAGTTGGTAGCTGTGCGTGCCGAGCAGTTCGGCCAAGCGTTCTCCCCTTTCCTCCACTTGGGCCCACGTTTATCCCACTCACACTCCACTCCCGTCAACAAGAGTTGCGCCCGAACTGCTGTTCGAGCGCGACGCGAATGGCATCGAAGATCAAGAACGCCTCACCGTTCAGCGACCGTCACGCGTCGAGAGAGGAAGGCGATGATCGGATGACGACGCGCGGTCGGGACCCGGTCAGCCGGCGCCGTTCAGATCAGGTACGGCTCCCAGCCGGGCTCGACCTGGCCAAGGGTCAGGCGGAAGCCGTCCGACGGAGCGAAGGGTTGGCGATGCAGATGGAAACCCGCCTCTTGAGGCGTTCGGTCCATCTTCTTCGCGTTGCATCGGCGGCAGGCCGCGACCACGTTCTCCCACACATGGAGGCCGCCCCGCGAGCGTGGGAGCACATGATCGAGGTTCTCAGCCGCGGACCCGCAGTACTGACACTCCCACCCGTCGCGGGCGAAGACCGCCCGTCTCGTGAGCGGCGCGTGCGCGCGGAAGGGAACGTGGACGAAGTGACGGAGCCGGACGACGGATGGGGCTTCCAATGCGATGCGCTCACTGTGGAAGATCGCGCCGTTCGACTGGACGACCTCGGCCTTCTCCTTGAGCACGAGCACGACGGCTCGCCTCGCGGGAACGACCGCGAGCGGCAATTCGGTCGCGTTGAGCACGAGGGCGCGCCCCATGGCGGTGAGTGTACGCGCTGCAAGCGGTACGGCCGGCCCACTCGCCGAGTGAATCACAAGGTTGTAATCTTCGCGGAGAGGGGCGGGGTGGCCGCGATGCCTGGAGTTGCGAACAGGGGCCGCGCGGGGCGTCCAGCGGTCCATCCCGCTCCTCCATCTCTTCCTCCTCCGATCTCGCACACGTGTGCAGCGCGTCGTCGGTTCATGGTCCCGGGCTCCGGAATGCCTGGTCGGCCTATGGAACAGAACCAGCGGGGGGCCGTACGATGAGTGTTCTGCCGAGCGGAGGTGTGGGGTTGGAGCTTCGTGAGCAAACGCGCGAATGGGAGAGCTTCGGCGCCCGCTTCCGACAGATCGAAGAGAACGTGGAGCGCGTCCTCCGCGGAAAGAACGCGGAGATCCGTCTTGCGCTGGTAGCGCTGGTCGCCGAGGGACACTTGCTGATCGAGGACGTTCCCGGCGTCGGTAAGACGATGCTCGCCAAGTCGATCGCACGTTCGATCGACTGTTCGTTCCGCCGCATCCAGTTCACGCCGGACATGCTCCCGACGGACATCACCGGCGTGAACGTTTTCAACCAAGAGCGTGGAGACTTCGAGTTCCGCCCGGGAGCCGTGTTCGCGAACGTCGTGCTGGGGGATGAGATCAACCGTGCATCCCCCAAGACCCAGTCCGCATTGCTGGAATGCATGGAAGAGCGACAGGTCACGATCGACGCCGAGACGCACACCCTCGGGACACCGTTCATGGTGATCGCGACGCAGAACCCGGTCGAACACGAGGGAACGTATCCCCTGCCCGAGGCACAGCTCGACCGTTTCATGATGCGACTGTCGATCGGCTATCCGAGCGTGCAGATCGAAGCGGAGATCCTCGAGACGCACAGCGCAGGCCAGCCTCTCGGTGTGATCAGCGCCGTGACGGATGCGCAGGGCATCGCCGAGATGATCGAACAGGCGCGACGGGTCCACGTCGCGCCCACGATCCGCGACTACATCGTGCAGATCGTGGACGCGACCCGGAGCCATCCCGACGTCTATCTGGGGGGAAGCCCCCGAGCCTCGATCATGCTCTTGCGAGCAGCGAGGGCGTATGCGGCAGCCGACGAGCGCGACTACGTGATCCCGGACGACGTCAAATTGCTCTGCGTCCCCGGGCTCGCGCACCGGGTCATCGTGACGGCCGACGCGGTGATGACGGGCCGTTCCCCGGCGGTCGTGATCCAGGAGATCCTCGCGCAGGTGGAGGTCCCGGTGGCGGAGCGCTCGTAGATGTTCACGCCGCGCGGAGTGACCGTCTGCGTGGCGGGTGTTGCGATGTGGTTGGTCGCCCGGTTGATCGGGTCGGCGGGCCTCGAAGTCGTCGGCATCGGGTTCGTGCTCCTCCCCATCGTCGCGGGGTTCTTCCTCCGTTGGACCGAACGACGCGTGTCGGTCCGCCGGCGTCTGTCTGACGTGCGGGTCGGGCCGGGAACGAGGTTGACGGTGCAACTCGACGTCGAGAACCGTTCGACCGCGCCGAGCTCGTTCCTGATGCTCGAGGACCAACTCCCCCCGACCCTCGGGCGTTCCGCTCGGCTGGTGGTCGCGAGCGTGCCTGGTCGAAGGGCGCAAAGGGTCTCGTACTCGATCCTCCCGCAGGTGCGCGGGCGATATCGGATCGGGCCGTTGACGATCGACATCACCGACGCCTTCGGCCTCCGCCGGAAGCGCTTGGTCGTCGAGAACCGGGACGAGCTGCTGGTAACGCCCGAGATCGAGGATCTCTCGACCCCGCCGGACGCAGCGACGAGCCCGAACGCCGGAGCGGCGCGCGCGCGGCAGCTCCTCCGCACGGGCGAGGAGTACTTCACGATGCGCTCGTATCAAGAAGGAGACGACCTCCGACGGATCCACTGGCCCTCCGTCGCCCGCACGGGCGAGCTCATGATCAGGCAGAACGAGACGAGCAAACGTGCGAACGGGTTGGTGTTCCTCGACAACCGCGAAGCGGCCCTCGGCCGGTCACACGCGACGGCGTTCGAGCGGGCGGTCTCGTGCGCGGCGAGCGTGGGCGTCCTCCTGGCACGGAACGGGTTCGGGTTGCGGTTCGGAACCGCCGACACACCCGCGATCCCGCTGTCGGAGGAGCGGTACCTCGACGCCCTCGCGGGCGTGACCCACGGCAAGGGGCCATCGCTCTCGACCGCCCTGATCAACCTTCGCGGCGCGGCGTCGGCCGACGCCTCGCTCGTGTTCATCGCCGCGCCGCCGGCACCGCAGGAGCTGCCGCAACTCATCCGGTCGGGGTCCGGGTTCGGCCCCAAGCTCGCGATCTTGATCCATCCGGTCGAGCCGGCGACCGCCCCGGCCAGCCGCCGCACCCAGTTGGAGGCTCGCTCGACCGAAGCCAGGCTCGCGCTGACCCGGGCCGGTTGGGACTGTCTCGTCTTGACCCCGTCCACGAAGTTGAGGGAACGATGGCACGTACCGCGGGAACGACTGCTCGCATCCAGCGTCTGACGGCCCTGATCGCGATCGAACTGATCGCCCTCGCCGTTGGATTCGCGTTCGGACGCGTGTTCATCGGGCACGGGGCGACGTATCGCCTGCTCGCGGTGAGCGTCGTCTCGGCCCTGGTGGCCTGGGCGTTCGAGCGCCGGAGCCTGCTCCTTGCCACCGCCGTGAGTGCGGTGCTGCTGGTGGTCGCGATCGGGATCGTCGTCTTCCCGGCAACCACGTGGTTCGGTGCCCCGACCCTCGAGACCCTGCGCCACATGGCCCATGCTGCTTCGCAGGTCGGCGAGGAGGCTCGCATCCAGATCTCGCCGGCACCGGCCAACGACTCCCTCATGCTCGCGGCGATCACAGCCGTCTGGGCTGCGGTCTTCTCCTGCTTCGCGCTCGCGTTCCGGGCGGGCAGCCCGCTGCTCTCGCTCGTGCCGCCGGTCGCGCTGGTCGCGTTCGCCGACAGCGTGCTCGACGGCGTGATCAAGCCGATCTACGGCGTGCTCTTCCTGATCGGGGCGCTCGCCGTCGTGTTCGCGGACTCGCTCCGACGGATCCACGGGTGGGGGCCCGTCTGGAGTCCCCCGGGCGCGAGGAATCGTTTGTTGCCATCCGCGGGGCGGGGTGCGCGCAGGATCGGCGCCGGCGCCGTCGTGCTCGCCGCGCTGTCACCCATCTTCGTGCCGGGGTTCGGCTCGAAGGCCGTGTTCGATCTGTCATCGATCAACGCCGACTCGCGGGTTCACGTCAGTCCGCTCGTGGAGATCGGAGCCGTCCTCAACCAGAGCGATCCCGTCGAGGTCTTCCAGGTCCAGTCCGATCAACCCGCGTACTGGCGCATGGTCGGTCTCGACGTGCTCGACGACACGGGGCAGTGGTCCCAGGCCGTCGAACAGGGGGCGGCCGTCCAAGAAGGACAGCAGCTCGCGACCGGCCTGCAGGGGACGACGATCACGGAGCGGTTCACGGTGACCCACGACCTGGGCTACCCCTGGCTGCCCATCGCCTACGAGCCCAGCGCATTGGAGCAGGCGGATGACTCGGTCACGTGGTTCGCGGGTTCGCAGACCATGACCGTCGCCGCGCCGCCCGACCAGGGGGCGACGTACACCGTCCAGTCGGTCTACCCGACGCCGAGCGCGGTCGCTCTCGAAGGGACCCCTGTGGGCTCAGCGGTGCAGTATCCGGATGAGACGAAACTCCCGGGAGCCATCCCACCCAAGATCACGGACCTTGCCCAGCAGTGGACCCGCAACGACACGACGGTCTTCGACCGAGTGATGTCCATCCAGCGGCACCTGACCGACCCGGCGGTCTATCACTACAGCACCACGGTCTCGTACGCGCCGACGATGCAAGGGCTCTCGGACTTCCTCCTGACGGACAAGCGCGGCTTCTGTCAGCAGTTCGCCAGCGCCATGGCCGTGATGTTGCGTTCGCTACACATCCCGGCCCGGGTGGCCATGGGATACGCGTCCGGGACCCAGATCACGAACAACACCTGGAGCGTTAAGACGACGGATCTGCACGCCTGGGTCGAGGTCCCGTTCCAAAGCTACGGGTGGCTCCCGTTCGAACCCACCCCCGGGAAGACCAACCCGGCGATGGCGACATACATGAGCTCGCCTTCTTCTGGGACGAACTGCGAGGCGTCAACAGGCAAGTGCTCACGAGGAGGGGCGAACAAGAAGCATGGCGGCAGCCGCGGGAGCACGACCGTTCAACGACGAGAGTTTGCGACCGGCAACCTCAACAACAGGCCGGTCAGTCCCGGGACATCGTTCTCCGCACCGAGGAAGGTCCCGCTGGGAGAGGCCGTGGCCTGGCTCGCGGTCGCCGCCGCCCTGGTGCTGGCTGGCATCCCCCTGGTCCATTGGTTCCGCCGCCGTCGCAAGCTCCATGACGCCGCGCGCGAACCACGCGCGCTGATCCTCGCGACGTATGACGTGTTCTCGGAGCGTGCAGCCGATCTCGGATTCGGTCGCGGGCTGGGTGAGACCCCGCTCGAGTACCGCCGGCGGGTCGAGGCAACCGAGCTCCTCGTCGACGGGCAGCTCGAGCGATTGACCGGCACCGTGGTCAGGGCCGCATACGCATCCCGCGCGCCGAGCGAGGACGACGCGATGGACGCGGCCGCGGATGCCGACCAGGTCATCCGGGATCTGCGGCGCTCGACGCCACTGGGACGCAGGTTGTTCGGTATCTACCGACGCGACTGAGTGATCAGGAGCCGGTCGCTGTGTGGGCCGCCGCCTCCCGCAACCCCCGGACGAACCGCTCCCGATCCTCTTCGAAGGAACGCACGTTGGTGTGCACCGACGTCGCGATGTCGTCGATCGCAACGAAGAACGCCATCTGCCCGTCCTTCAAGGCGTCCATCACCTCGCCGTCGCGACGGCAGATCTTGAAGATCGACTGTCCGTCGGTGACCAGCCGGACCTCCGACAGATGTCGGTCCAGACCCGCCTTCTTGTTGAGGAACTCCCACGACCGTCGCACCCGCTGCAACGACATCCCGCCGTCGATGAGCGACCGCACGACCCGGAGCGCCACGAGGTCGCGGAACGAGTACAGACGCGGCACACCTGGGCGACCGCCGGTTCCTTGGACGGACGGTTCCACCAGTCCGATCTGGTCCCAATAGCGGAGCTGGCGTGACGAGCATCCCGTGAATTTGCACGCTTGATGAGCGGTGAACCCCTCCATGCAGATGTAGCCCCTTCGGTTCCTCTCTCCGACCCGACCACCGAAACATGGGCGGGCCGTCGGATCGGATGGGGAAGCGATCTGCTTTCCGGCCTGACGGTCAGCGCCCGAGGAAGAGGGCTCGTTCTACACCTCGACGCGTGAGTGTGGCAACCGTCGAGCTAGTGATACGTGAGAAATCATCCGCTCGGGCTAGATCGTCGCGCCCCACCGAGAGGATGCGTCAGGAACGTCGGAACCGCGCGGCGATCCGTCCGATCAGCCCGGTCATGGAGAACGCGCCCTCTTCCTGCATCGCGCGGATCTGATCGCGACCGAGCTGCCCGAGGTAGCGGTAGATCAGCAGCGCCGAGGTCACCATCACGGCGAAGCCGATGAGCGGGATCCAGATGGACACCGGGATCAGAAGCAGCAAGACGCATCCCAGCAGGAACCCCACGGCCGCGAGCCGGATCCCGCGCGTGTGATGCGTATAGAGATCGGTCCGTCCCACCTGCTCGACGAAGTTCGGGTCGTCTTCAGCGAGGCGTCGCTCGATCTCGTCGAGGATGCGCTGTTCGTGATCGTTGAGTGGCATCCCGTGACCTCCGGTCGTGGGGGATCCGACCGCCATCACCGATTATAGGGAGGCTCTCCGGAAGGGCGGAACCCTTGATCCAGGGTGGGATCGCGGGTGGCTGCGGGAGACCGCGGCCGCCCGCGATCCCGGTCGAGCAAGGTCGCTTGGGTCGCCGAGCCTCTGCCGAACCGCTGCTCGATCCGATCGAGCGTCCGTTCCACGTCGTCCCAGCGGCCGGCGCGGAGCAGCGCGAGCTGCTCGGCGCCGGCCCGCACGAGCCCGCTCGCCTGCACGCCCAGCAGACGGATGCGGCGTCCCGTCCCGGGAAGCGCCCGATAGAGCTCGCCGGCCACCTGGTACAGATCGGCGCCGACATCCG
>VAYF01000265.1 GCA_005883885.1 Actinomycetota bacterium
GGCGATGGGGTTCGGCAGGCTCATGAACGGAGCGCAGCGGATCCTGCCCGGGAAGACGCCCCTGGCGTTCGAAGGGATCTACATCGCGACGCAGGACCCGAAGACCGACGACTCCCGCACCGCGGCGGAGTTCGGCGTGGAACCCCCGCCGCTCGAGGAGACGCTCACGGACATGATCCGCTGGATGGTCGAGGCCGGAAGGATCCCCGCGAAGGCGGCAGGGCGGATCAGGCAGTAACGGCGGGAGCCAGCTCCGCGGCCAGCTCCTCAACGACCGTCGCGATCAGATCCATATCCTCCGGGCGGTTGCGCCAGTTCACCGGCGCGGGACGGAAGGCAACCTTCCCGTCGTACGTCGTGGAGCCGAAGAACACGCGCCCGTCCTCGATCACCGCGCCGGCGATCCGGCGGTTGAGCTCGTCGAGCCGATCCTCGGGGACGCCCGGCGGATGAGCGCGGAAGCACACGATGTTGAGCGGCACGTCGGCCAGGCGTTCGAGATCGTCTGCCTCATCGACCGTGGCCGCGAGCCGCTGCGCGAGGTCGAGGCTCTGCTCGACGATCGCGCGATGGCCGTTCCGGCCGTACGCGCGGAGCGTCGCCCACACCGCGAACGCTCGGCACCGCCGGGACATCTCGGGGCCGACGTAGCCCCAGTTCGGCTTCGGGTCGTCGAGCGCCGGCAGGTACGCGGCGCCCGCGCCGAACACGCTCGGCTGCAGCAGCCGATCCCGGACGAACGCGAACCCGCAGTCGTACGGGACGTTCAGCCACTTGTGGCCGTCGGCGATCACAGAGTCGGCCCGCTCGATGCCCTCGACGAGATACCGGGTTCGCTCCGACAGCGCCGCGAACAGCCCGAACGCACCGTCGATGTGGAACCACGCGCCGTACCGCTCCGCCAGATCCGCCATCGTGGCGAGCGGATCGAAATCGCCCGCATTCACCTCGCCGGCGCTGCCGATCACGATCGAAGGGGCGCCGTCGAGACCGGCGAGCGCCGCCTCGAGCGCCTCGACGTCGAGGCGACCGGTGCCGTCGCGAGAGAGCCTGTGCACCTGGGCGCGACCGATCCCGAGCATCCCGAGCGCCTTCACGTCGCTCGGATGGATATACCCGCTGCCGAAGACCTGGATGGGCGGGAGCCCTGACAGCCCGACGTCGTCCACGTCGACACCCTGCTGGAGCCCGCACGACCGGCGCGCGCACGCGAGCGCGACGAAGTTCGCCATGGTCGCGCCGGTCGTGAGCACGCCGCCCCACTCGGCCGGCAACCCGAAGAGCTCCCGGAGCCACCCGAGGGCGATCCACTCAAGCTCGCCGCCCAGCGGGGACGAGACCCACGCGCCCGTGTTCTGATCGAGCGCGCTCGCCAACCAGTCGGCGCCCAACGCTGCCGGGGTGGTCCCCCCGTCCACGAAGTGGAAGAACCTCGGCCCCGCCGAATGCACCGCGCCGTCGATGCCGGCGACGAGCTCCTCGAGCGCCCGTTCGGAGCCGACGCCCTCCTCGGGAAGGTCGCCGCGGAACGACGCGGCCACCTCCTCGGCGCGAAGGTCACGCACGTTCCGGTCGGCGATGGACTCGAGGTACCGCGCGGCCTCGCTCGACGCCAGGTCGATGACCTTCGGGAGCTCGGCGGGGTCGGGGGCGGCCATCGGCGCATCCTACCGGCGCGGTCGCGCCGGTCCAGGTCGGTAGTTGCCATACGCGCGGCTCCGCGGCACCATGTGCCCACGAGAGGAAGGAGGTGGTCCTGCTTGCATGAACAGCGTGAGACCCTCGAGGTGACTGGCTGCTGAGCCGTCACTCTTGGGCCGGGGCCACCGCCCCGCCCGGTTTTGCCGGGTGACCCGGCAGAATCCAAACCAGTTCACCGACCTCCGGGCTCCGGCTGGTCTACCGGACGAAGCCTCCAGAGAGGCAGAAGTGCTCGAGAGGCGAAGGACGATCGAAGGGCTGGGCCCGTAGGGCCCAGCCCTTCATCGTTCCCTCATCTACGGCGTGACCGCGCCGTAGATGTTCTGGTCGAGCCCGCCCTGGAACGGGCAGGTGTCCGCGCCGATCGTGCCGTCCGGGTTCGCCACACGGCACTGCAGGACGTCGGCGCCGTCGCTGTCGCTGTCCCCACCCTCACGCAGGTCGGAACCGGTGACCACGTTGCGCCAGTCGGTCCAGGTGCCGTACGAGAACGACCCCACCGAGCTGATGTAGAGGTAGTCCCCGCCGAACGGGAGCGTCCGCCCGCCGAACTGCTCCCAGTTCGGGTTGCTGGAGACGTCGCTCAGTCGGGTCGCGGTCGACCACGTGAGCGTCGAGGTGGATCCGCTCGCCGCGAACGCGTCGAGCGACGGCACCGTGCTCCGGTCGGCGCAGTTGCCGATCGGCCGGCTCGGGCTGTAGCACGGATCGTTCCGGCTATCCCACCAGATCGCGTGCATGCTTCCGTCGCCGGCAGATCCTCCGACGTGACGGAGCCGTACGTCGTGCCCGACGGGACCTCCGTCCCCGGGATCGAGGGGTCGTACACCAGGTACACGTAATCGTTCGTGGCGTCCTGCTGGTCGGCGGTCGCACGGATCTGGGTGCCCCCGCGCATGAACGTGTAGCCCGACGCACATCCGGACGCGCCATCGCCGCAGTCACCGAAGACCGATCCGTCGACACCGATGTCCGTGGGGTCGTAGGGCTCGAACGTCTGGACCACGTGCGGCGCCGAGAACGTGGCTCCACAGTCCGTGGACGCGTTGTAGGCGATCGCGTCGGTCATGCTGCTGCCGTGCACGTCCGCGAACTGGCGGTACGTCACGTAGACGTGCCCGTCCCCGGTGACGGAGATGTCCGGGAACTGGATGTCGTGCACGGTCTGGCTGAGCTTCATCGGCGACGAGAACGTCCGGCCGTGGTCCGTAGACCGTACGAAGTAGACGCTCGAGTTGGAACCGCTCGAGCTGCCGCCCGTGAACCGGGCCCACGCGAAGTACACGTTGCCGTCGCACGCTCCGCCGGTGCGGTCGACCTCGATCGAGGTCTTGTCGTGGAACTTGCCGAGCAGGTTCGGGGCCGCCGATCCTCGCGCGACGTCGAGCGAACGGACGAACTCCTTGCCGTCCCCGCCGCTCGGACCGTTCTCACCGTTCGGGTTCTGATACGTCGCGACCCAGACGTCGCCGAACGTCTTCGCCGTCCCTGCCGGGTCGGTCGAGCTCTCGGAGCCGGCGAACAGACGGCCGTGCGAGTCCCACGCGAGGACCGGGTCGCCCGAGTCCGCCGTTCGGACGTTCGCGCGTGCCGCGTAAGGCGACTGGTCGCCTTGGTATCCGGGAACGAGCGAGCTCGTGAAGCTCTGGCCGCCGTCCTCGGAGCGGTAATACCCCAGCCAGATGTCGCCGAGGCCCAGGAAGGACCCGTCGGCGTTCAGGACGGGGCAGTAGTCGTTCGAGCTGCCGACGATCACGTCCGGGTTCCGCGGATCCACCGCGACGGCCGGCTCGTTCTGCCGGCCGCGGCTCTGCGAGCACGCCGACAGCACGGCGTCGGTGTACGGGGTCCCGGTGACGAGCGTGTAATCGCTCGTGTACCCGCTCAGGGACGGGTCGTCGTTCGTCAGCCGCACGTTGGCGCCGGTCGCCTGTGCGGCGGGGACGCCCATCATCGTGGCGACCACCACCACGACGACCGGTGCGAAGCGTCGTACGAACATGTGCTTCCCCTCCTCTACCGCCTCGGGGGTGGCGGCACGCAAGGCACTACGCTACCGGCGATCCCGTGAAAGGGTGAACCGCCCACCGCGCGCACGGGAAGGAGCGGGGATGGCCAGACCGACCAGCATCGAGGACTACCTGGCCGCCCTTCCGGAAGAACAGCGCGCCGCCCTGGAGCAGCTCCGGGAGACGATCAGAGCCGCCGCCCCCCGGGCGACCGAGAAGATCAGCTACGCGATGCCGGCGTTCGAACAGGACGGTCGGTTCCTGGTGTCTTACGCGGCCTTCAAGGACCACTGCAGCCTCTATCCGGCCAGCACCGCGGTCATGGAAGCGCTCGGCGCCGAGCTCCAGCCGTACTTCTCCGGGAAGGGGACGCTCCGCTTCCGGGCGGACGAGCCCATCCCCGCCGCGCTCGTTAAGAAGATCGTCCGGGTGCGGCTCGAGGAGAACGCGGCGCGCCGACCCTCGGGATGACGAAGACGCAGTACTACACGGCGACGAGCATCGATGGGTTCATCGCGGATGCGGACAACTCGCTCGACTGGCTGTTCGAGGCCGCCTCGAACGGTATCGAGGACACCCGGTTCGGCCGGTTCTTCGCCGACGTCGGCGCGATGGCGATGGGTGCGACGACCTACGAGTGGGTCCTCGCGCACGAGGGACTGCTCGATGATCCGGGGAAGTGGCGCGCGTTCTACGGCGACACTCCCTGCTGGGTGTTCACCCACCGAGACCTGCCTTCGGTCCCCGCCGCCGCGCTTTCGTTCGTCCAGGGCGATGTCGGTGCCGTCCACGAACGGATGGTCGCCGCCGCCGCCGGCCAGAACATCTGGCTCGTCGGCGGCGGCGACCTGGTTGGCCAGTTCGCCGACCAAGGTCTCCTGGACGAGATCCTTCTCGGGATCGCGCCGGTGATGCTCGGCGCCGGGGCGCCGCTGCTTCCGCGGCGCCTCGGCGCCGACCGCCTGACGTTGCAAGGCGTCGAACACGACGAACGCTTCGTCTTCCTGACGTACCGCGTCGGGCACGGGCAGACCCAGGGGCGGTTTGCCGCGCGGTCCCCTTAGGGGAAGGATTCGGACGTGAGCACGAGCGTCGGAGCGATCGTCCTCCTCGGCCGGATCCTGTACTCGATCTTCTTCGCGCGATCGGGTTGGGGCCATCTGACGAAGCGCGAGGCGATGATCACGACCGCGGAGGCGGCACGTTTCCCGATCCCGTCCCTCGCCGGCTGGCCGTCGGGCGTCTGGCTCTTCACCGGCTCGGCGTCGATCGTCCTGGGGATCTGGCCGGACATCGGCGCACTCATGCTCGGCTTGTTCGTGGTCCCCGCGGCGGTGTACTTCCATCGCTTCTGGACGGTCGACGACCCCGTTCAGCGTCGGACGCAAGCGTTGGCGTTCTACCGGAACGTCGAGATCATGGGCGCGTCGCTCGTGATGTTCGGACTGTTCGGATGGGTCGGGCACGGCCTGCGATTCGCGATGACGGGTCCCCTCACCAGATGGTGAGCGAGACCTACGAGGCCGAGAACGAAAAGGATCTCGTCCCCAGGCCATCGCCGCCGTTCCAGATCTCGAACCCGGCCTCGGCCCCGATCAGGTACCAACCCGCCTTCGTCGAACCGCGACGCACGCTGTCCTTCACGAACGCGGCGATGTTCAGCGTGCGCACCGACGCCGTTC
>VAYF01000266.1 GCA_005883885.1 Actinomycetota bacterium
GAGGCCGAGATCGACGACGTCGACCCCCACCGAGGTCGCTCCCTCCGTGATCGCAGCGGCGAGCTCGGGCGAGGAGATCCGGCTGTCGCGGCCGAGGAGGATGGCAGGGAGCTTGGTCCACACGGCGAAGGCAGCTCCGATGCGACGAACGATGTTCGCGTCGAGGTCGTCGGGTACGACCCCGCGCACGTCGTACGCCTTGAAGATGCGATCCAGATCGGGGTCGGTCACGGAGCGGCATCCTACCGAAGCAGGCGGACCGGCCGTCCGGATGCCTTCAGCGGATCACTTCTTGACCACGAGATCGATCACCGACGTCAGCGGGACGAGCTCCCCTT
>VAYF01000267.1:0-5477 GCA_005883885.1 Actinomycetota bacterium
GTCCTGGACCACCCAACCCACCGGCGGCGTCATGCGCCCGAGGTGCTCAGGGCAGAGATCGAGGAGGTTCGGGTCGCGCTCGTCGAACTGGTCATCCACGACGACCATCCGCTCCGTGTAGATCAGCGAGACGGTCGCGACCGGCTCGTGGGAGCACCGCATCTTGGCGCAGACCCGCATCGCGGGGAGCTTAGATCACATCCGTGTGATTTCAAGCATCCCCCGACGAACCGCCGGTCGGTCAAGAATCCTTGGTGGGTGGGGTGTCCCAGTACCCCGCGCTTGCCGGGCGGTAGCCGACCACCACCACGTGGGTTCCGACCGCCACCATCGGATAGAGCGTGGTGACGTCCGCGTTCTGCATGCGGATGCAGCCGTGGGACGCGTAGCGTCCGATCGAGGCCGGGTCGCTCGTCCCGTGGATGCGGATCAACCCGGGAGCCGTGATGTAGAGCGCACGCGGACCCATCGGGTTGCCGGGTCCGGGGCCAACCACGAGCGGCTCGCCCGCGCCCCACCCGTCCGGCGCCGGATTGTGCCAGGTGGGATCGACCTGCTTGTTGTAGATCGTCCAGTCCCCGACCGGCGTGGTGAAGCCCGGTTTCGCGGTCGCGACGTTCCAGGTGTGGATCACGTGGAACCCGTCATAGAGATCGAGCTCGTTCCGATCGACGTGCACGACGATGGTCCGACCGAGGGTTCCGTCCGTGACCTTCGGCCGCACGCCCTGGGTGTGGAGCACGACGGTGTCATCCCCGGCGGCGAGGGCCGTGCGGACGGCGGCCGCCGCGGATCCCTGCGCCACCTCCGACCCTGATCTGGCGTGGGTGAACCTGACGTCGGTGAGCCCGCCGTCGAGCCCGATCGACGCATCGCGCGGTGCGACGTACACGTCCCGCGCGATCCGGCGGACCCAGCGATCGACGCCGTCCCCCGTCGTGCGGTAGTCGAGCGGCAGATCGACGCCCAGGTCTTCATGCCGGATCCGATGCCATGCACGATCGAACGTCCCCATGCCGCTCCCCGCACGCATCGCGCTCTCGACCGCTCGCTTGACCGCCGCCTGACGACCCAGAGCCGCGAGCGTCGTCGTCCAGTGATCCTCGCCGACGGTGACCGTCAGCTGACCTCGGAGGTCGTTCCGAACGAGCGCCCCGACCTTCTGCGTCGCCTCGGCGCGGGTCATGCCCCCGACGTCGACACCGGCGATCGTGACACCAGGCAGGATCCGATCCGCATGACCCATCTCGTAGCGGTACGCGGCATAGGCGACCCCGCCGAACGCGAGCAGCACGACCCCGGCCACCGCAACGACGATGGCGGTGATCGCGCCGACGCGGCGCCGATGGGTGTGTCGTCCTCTGGCCATGGGGACTATCGATACATCTGGATCGCGTCCGATGATACCGGTGGGAAGCGTACGGGGCTCAACCGATGCCGAGCGCATCCATCGGCACCGGGACCCCGACGGCCGATCCGTAGGAGGCGAGCCCCTTCGCTCCCCCCGAGGTGGAGGCGCCGAGCGCGACGATCGGCGCGTCGGCCGTCACGAGCACGGCGGCTTGGTCGGCCTGCTCGAGGAATCCCTTGGGCGCGCCCGCGACGCGGCCAGCCGCCACCGTGATCGTGACCCGAGGACCGATCGGCCCCGATCCCGGTGTGAGGAGCTGCAACGTGACGCGGACGGCGCTTGGTCCCGGGTCCACCAGCACGAGTTGGGGCTGCGCGGGCTCTCCGCCAACGGTGGGGGTCACGACCCACGCAGTGGCGGGCGCGACCGCTCCCCCCGTCGCGCCATCGTCGTACTGCTGCCCCCGGGCTCGGAGGGCGGCGACGAAGGGCACCCCACCGGCGGACGTCACGTTCACGGACGATGGGCCGACCCAGATGATGGGATAGACGGCGGTGGATGCGCCCGGCTGCTGGGTGTTCGCCGCCGTTCCCGCCGCCTGGGGCGAGACCGCCGACAAGAGCTGGGTCGTCAACTGCACCCCTTCGGTCCCGGGAACGAACACGGCGAGGTCGGCCTGTCCGGCGCCCTGGGCGACCGGCAGATAGGCGGTCGCCGAGGGCGCCGGAGCGGCGAGGTCGGATCGGACCCCTCCGTCGGGGCTCACGGCGAGGCTCGCAGCGGCCACCCGGCCTCGACTCACATCGATCTCGGCGCCGACGATCTCCTGCCCGAGCACCTTGCTGCCGACGCTGAGGGCCATGCTGCGACCGGGAGGGAGCGTCAGGTCGATCCAGTCGGCGCTCCGAACGGGAGGCAGGCGCGGGCGGAACAGAGCCACGTCGAACACGGCTTCGACCGAGAACGGGTTCATCACGACCAGGTACGAGCGATGGCCTTGCTGGGTGTCGGAATCTGCCGTGTACCACGTGCGTGAGGCAGCCGGAGCGCACGGCTCGACCCCGAGACCACTCGACGGGGGCGCCGCCCGAAGGAGCCAACCGGCGGCGACCCACCCGCCGAACGCCTCGACGTACGTCGCGTCGGCGGTGGACCCCGCCTGCACCCGCTGCAGGACCTCGTGACCAACCCTTTGCCGCCGCCGTGCGGACAGAGCCAGGCGTTCGAGACGGCGGTGCCTCGCGGGGCGGCAGCGGGGGTAGCCGGCCCCTCGCGCTCCGCGGCGATGCCGCCCAGGACGACGAGGCCGGCAACGACGAGCGCGAAGACGCCCTGCCCGATCCTCCTCATCGCACCGATCCGCTCATCGGGCGACCGGCTTCCGCGTGATCCACAGCGCGGCGGCCCACACGGCGGCGAGGATCCATATCGCGATCGTGCGAGGCACCTGTCCGTCGTACCGGATGGAGATGGAGGGGCCGCTCACCGGGAACGACGTCGCCCACCCGAACGCCGGAGCCGGCAGGTCGGTTCGGCCCTGCACCCTCCATGCGTCGTCGAACTCCGTGGAGAGCACGGCAAGGTTCCCACCGCCGGTCGCACCGGACCAGCCGCCCCCGACCTGCGGGAGCGGGACCGCCGGCACCGCCGTCAGCCGTTGGGTCGCCGCCGGCTGCCCGGCCGAGACGAGGTTCGCGGTCTTCGCGTTCGCCTCCACGACGGCCGCGGGGGGGAGGAACGTTTCATTCACCCAGATCGCGAGGCCAGCGGCCGGGACCACATCCAGGTCGACCTGAGCATCCAGGCTCATCCGGGCGGCATCGCTCAGCTGGTCATCGCTGGCCACGAGGTACCGCACGCCGAACGGCGCGAGGAGGGCTCCGCCGTGGATCGAGGTGCCGGACAGGATCTCCGCGAGCGCCTCACGCATCGCGTCGCTGCCCGGGCCTACGAACGGTCTCGCTGTGTCGATCGCGAGCGCGCCCTCGCGAGTGGTGAGGCCGTACCGGATCGTCGCGGCCCCGGCTTCGATCACCCCTTGGGGATCGCCCCCCGGCGCCGGGAACGAACGACCGTCGTCGGGGCCGATCCACAGGACGCGGAACGTCCCCTTCGACGACGAGTCCACGACCGCCCACGCGGCCGGGATGCGGTCCGGGCCGCCGATCGCCCATTCGGCCGTCAAGGCCGCGACCGCCTGGAGCAGGATCCCCACCGCCAGCGTGGCCGTGAGCAGCGCCGTCCCAACCTGACGGAAGCCGAACGCTTCACGACCGAGCCCGCCGATCGCGGATGCGAGCCCGAACGCGACCAGGAAGGCCTCGGCGGTCGCGGTCATCGCCAAGTACACGGGCGCGTTCGCGATCTGGCCGGGGAGGTATCCCGCAGCCGAGAGCCAGGCAAGGGTGAGTCCGATGATCGCGGTCAAGCTGGCCCGAAGCGCCGGCCCTCGCCGGTCGCCGCTCGCGAGTGCGAGGCCGAGCAGAGCAGCGACCGGGAGGAACAGGGCCGGTGTCCACGTCGCCGGCCCATCCTCGAACGCCAGCCGCGCCAGGTGCCACGGGTCGCTCGATCCCAGCTCCGACCCGAGCGCTGCCCCGTGACCGGCGACGAGCGACGGGACGAATGGGAACAGGAGGATCGCCGCCCCCAGCGAGGACAGCGCGACGATCCCGAGGCCGCGCGCCCGGCGCGAGCCGGCGACGAGCTGGACGAGGGCGACGACGCCGATCGCCAGCAACAGCCCCGGGACGAACGCGACCCCGACCGCGATCGTGACGGCGAGCCCCGCGATGGATCGCCAGCGTCCGTCGGGTGGTTCGGCCGACGCGAACGCGACCTCGAGCCGTTCGACGAGCGCCGGCAACACGATCAGCGCCGTGAGCAACGCGATGCGGCCGTCCGAGAAAGCCGACAGTACGATCGCCGAGAGCGCATACGCCGACGCCGCGACCACCGACGGGCCGGGCCGGCCCGTCAACCGGACCGCAGCGCGGTAGCAGAGGGCCGCCGCGAGAGCCGGCCCGGCCCCCACCATGATCTTCTGGGCCAGGCTCGTGTTGGCGAACAGCAGCTCCGAAAGCACACCCATGAGTCCGAGGGCGGGGCTCGCTGCGAGCGATCCGCCGAGGGGAGTCGTGCGGTACGCGGACACCAGCTCCGCGAAGAAGCCCGACGGGGAGGACGGGAACGCGGGGATCGCGCCACCGTACAGTCGACCGGATCCGAAGAGGCCCCTCGCGGCGAGCGCCCCGACGACGATCCCGAGGAAGCACGCGACGATCACCGGATGCGTCGAGACGAGCGAGACGGTCCGCTGACGGAGCCGCACCGCCGTGGGCTCATCCACCTCCTCGGCCTCGACGTCGCGCTGTTCCTCCAAGATCCGTTCGGCGGTCATGAACCAGCGCGGGAGCCGAAGTCCTGCCGACTCGGTGAACCTCCGGAGCACATGGTCCTTGATCCGCCGGTGCTTCTGGACGCGGCGGCGGGCACGCAGCGTGCCGGGCAGGTGCGCCACGTTCCACCCGATCGCCGCGACGACGTCGTACGCCTCCTCGAACCGGCGCGACAGCAGGAGGTAGAGGAGCCGAACGACGGTGAGCACCACGCCGAGCGGGACGACCCATGCCAGCGTCGGCAGCGCGTCGTTCTTGAGGACGGACGCGAGCGCCGCCCGATCTTCCTCGTACCGGCGGCTGCGCTCGACGCCCGGCCGATCGTCGCGCTCCGCGACGGCCGCGTGTCGCACGCGTGCGAGCGGAGTCATCAGGACGTTCCACCCGGCGATCCGAGCACGCCAGCACAGATCGAGATCGCCGTCGTCATCGCCGAGCCGCTCGTCGAACAGCCCGCTCGTCTGCCAGACGTCTCGAGAGACCAACATCGCGCACGAGTCGACCGACAGGACCTCGAGGACGCGATCGAACTGGCCCTGGTCGATCTCCTCGGCTTGCAACGCCGAGTAGGGGTGACCGAACAGGTCGGCGGACCTCCCCACGTCGCGGAGCCGTCGGGGATGACTCCAGTCGACGATCTTCGCGCCCACGATCCCGTCCCGCTCGGCGCCCGCCAGCATGGTGGCCTCCACGAGCCGGGTGACGGTCTCGGGATCGAGAATGGCGTC
>VAYF01000267.1:5503-7571 GCA_005883885.1 Actinomycetota bacterium
CGGCCCTCCCCGAGGGCCTGTACGAGCAACTCGTTCGAGCCGTCGGTGGAGGCGTCGTCGACCGCGAGGACGCCGACGCGAGGGTACGTCTGCGCCGCGAGGGCTTGGAGGCACTCGCGGAGCCACTCGGCCGCGTCTCGGACCGCGAGGACGACGAGGACCGCAGGGACGCGCTCGGGCGGAGAGGAGGATGCGGTGGTTGCACTCATGCGCGGTTCACGCGGGCCGCGAGCCTAGCACCGGCGGCGAGCTGCAACGGAAAAGGGGCCCGAGGGGCCCCTTTCCGCGATCGTGCACCGACGCTCAGCGCTTCTTCGCGCTGGTCCTCTTGCGGGCCGCCGTCTTCTTGGCGGGACGCCGCTTCGCGGTGCTCTTCTTGGCAGAAGACTTCTTGGCCGTCCGCCGCTTGGCCGGAGACTTCCTGGCCGCAGACTTCTTGGCCGTCCGCCGCTTCGCCGTGCTCTTCTTGGCCGCGGTCTTCTTGCGCGCGGCCGTCTTCTTCCGGCCCCCCGACTTCTTCGCCGCGGACTTACGGGTGGTCCTCCTCTTCGCTGCCGACTTCTTCGCCGCGGTCTTCTTCCGTGCGACGGTCTTCTTCCGGGCCGCGGTCTTCTTCCGGGCCGCGGTCTTCTTCGCCGTGACCTTCTTCCGAGCCGCGGTCTTCTTGGCTGGCCGCCGCTTCGCAGCGCTCTTCTTCGCGCTGCTCCTCTTGGCCATCGCCATGCGTTGCCCCCTTTCGTTGCCTCGCCGTTCAGTCTCTCAGGACGCCATGCGTTTCAGGCGCCGCCGTTCCCGTTCGCTCATACCCCCCCACACGCCATACCGTTCATCGCGGCGGAGGGCGTAGTTCAGGCATTCGATGCGGACGGGACACTCGCTACAGATCCGCTTGGCCTCCCTCGATGAGCCTCCCTTCTCGGGGAAGAAGATCTCCGGGTCGTGATCCCGACACCGCGCTCTCTCTTGCCAAGGGATGTAATGGTGCACTCTTTTCTCCCCCCGAAATCACATCCGTGTGATTCTGAGGGAAGAACGCCCCCGATGACAAGAGGGTTTCCGAAGGAATTCCTGCCTGTTCCCTCATCGATTCGAACAATCGTGTCGCGGTTGAGCCTCGCTGACAAGAACCTCTGGCCGGAAATCTGGTGGTCAAGCTGGTTGACGGAAACCGTCAACCAGCTTGACGGGTTTTCCACATCTGAGGGTTTCAGACGCGAGCGATGCGGTCGTACGTGGTGGTTCGAACCGCCGGAACACGCCCGATCTCACGGATCGCTTCATCGAACCGGTCGGGTGTCATCTCGATGCCCCACTCCGCACCGGCCATCCGACTGATGGTTTCCTCCATCAGCGTGCCGCCGAAATCGTTCGCGCCACTCTGCAAGATGCGCTGGCACGCTTCGACACCGAGCTTGACCCACGACACCTGTACGTTGTGGATAAGTCCGTCCAGGAGGATGCGCGCGACGGCGTGCATCCGAAGATCGTCGTCGAAGCTCGGGCCGGGACGCGCTTTGCCGGCGAGATAGATCGGAGCGTTCCGATGTACGAACGGGAGCGGGACGAACTCCGTGAAGCCCCCGGTGTCCGCTTGGATCGACGCGATTCGCCGGATGTGGGCGACCCAATGCGGCGGAGCATCCACGTGACCGAACATGATCGTGCTCGAGCTGCGGATGCCCAGACCATGTGCGGTGCGGATGATCTCCTCCCACGTATCGGCCGGGAGCTTGCCCTTCGTGAGGGACCAGCGGATGTCGTCGTCCAAGATCTCGGCCGCCGTCCCCGGGATCGTGTCGAGCCCGCTCGCCTTCGCTTCGGTGAGGAATTCGCGGAAGGAGATGCCCAGTTTGGTCGCGCCGTTGAGGATCTCCATCGGACTGAACGCGTGCAGGTGGATCCCGGGGACACGGTCCTTCACCGCGCGGACGAGGTCGAGGTAGAAGGTCCCCGGAAGATCCGGGTGGATCCCGCCCTGCATGCAGATCTCCGTCGCGCCTCGCTGCCAGGCTTCCTCGGCCTTGTCCGCTACCTCGCTCAGCGTGAGCGTGTAGGACTCCGGGTCGAC
>VAYF01000274.1 GCA_005883885.1 Actinomycetota bacterium
ATGGCCACCCGCCTCGGGAAGGATCTGGCGGCCTCCGAGGCCCGCGCCAAGGCGGTGATGGAAAGCGCCGTCGAGGCGATCCTCACGTCGGATGCGGTCGGGCACGTCGAGTCCGTGAACCCGGCGGCCGAGGTGTTGTTCGGCTGGCTCGAGACCGAGATCGTGGGCCGACCGATCGCGGTCGTCGTTCCGGGGCTGGAGCTCTCGGGCGACCACGACGGGTTGGACGACCTCCACTGGGGACCCAGCGAGCGGATGATGGAGGCGACCCGCAAGGACGGCGAACGGCTGCCCGTCGACGTGTCGATGTCGTCCACCACGATCGGCGGACGAGAGATGTTCACCCTGATCGCCCGTGACGCGACCGTGCGGAAGCTCTACGAAGACCGGCTCGAGCATCAGGCCACGCACGACCCGCTCACGGGCCTCGCCAACCGCATGCTCTTCGAGGAGCTGCTCGTGCGTGCCGCGTACCGAGCCGACCGAAGCGGCCGCCCCCTGGCCGTCCTCTACGTGGATCTTGACGGGTTCAAGGACGTCAACGACGTCTTCGGTCACCAATCTGGAGACCGGGTGCTGTTCGAGACCTCACGGAGGCTCGAGCACGCCGTTCGTCCGGGTGACATGGTGGCGCGGATGGGCGGCGATGAATTCGTCGTGCTCTGCGAGCACCTGTCGGCGCCGAGCGATGCGGAGACGATCGCAACCCGGATCGTCCAGGCCGTCGGCAAGCCCATCCCGTTGGACTCGGGTGTGGCGGCCGTCACGGCGAGCGTCGGGATCGCGCTCGGGGGATCTGGAGAGACCGCCGCCTCGGTCGTCGCTCGGGCGGACGAGGCCATGTACCGCATGAAGCAGGGTGGGAAGGCCGGGTTCCTGTTCGCCGGTGCTGCGGGCAGCTGAGCCCGGTCTCGGCCTGCGTCAGACGCGCGACGGTCGGACGACCTTGCCCGCCTTGATGCAGCTGGTGCAGGCGTGGATCCGCCGAGGTGTCCCGTTCACCAATGCTCGGACGCGCTGGATGTTGGGATCCCATCGCCGGTTGATCCGCTTGTGCGAGAAGGTCACGGATTTGCCGAACCACGGCTTCTTCCCACAGATGTCACACACGGCTGCCATCGCGTCAACGAGCGTACCAGCCCCCTATCCCGTGATGGCGTTCAGGTTGGCCTGCAGGGCGTCTGCTGAGAGCTGGCCGCGCACCGTCGCGACCAGGAGACCGTCGGCGCCGTAGAACTGGGTCATCGGGGGTGAGAAGAGGTTGAAAGACAAGCCGATCGAGTTCGCCGGGTCGAACACGCTCGGGTACGTCACATCCTGCTCGTGCATGAACGCTCTGGCGCCGTCGCGGAAGTCCTGCAGGTCGACGCCGACGAACTGGACATCGCGTCCGAGCCGGCGATGGGCCTGCACGAGCAACGGGGTCTCGGCCTTGCACGGCGGGCACCAGGCCGCCCAGTAGTTCACGACGACCGGCGTCCCGCGGAGCTGTTGCAACAGCTGACGGAACCCGGCAGCGTCCATCGCCGGGAGTTCATCGGCCACCGTGGGAAGGGACGGCGCGGTCGTCGCGTTCTCGGCCGGGACGGTGCCCGTGGCCGCCGCGTCGTGCGCGCATCCGGTCAGCAGGAGGGCGGTGAGGACCACCGGAGCGAGGACCACCCGAGGGGCTGTCACGCGTCCATGGTAGAACCGGGTCCAGCGTGAGGATCCGCCCGTGCCGTTGACGCTCTCCTCTCCGATCGTCGCGATCGATCGGAAGCTCGCCCTCCGCCGCGGTGGGTCCCGCACGAAGGGACCGGAAGCGCACACGGTGCTCGAAGAGGCGTTCGACATCACCACGGTTGGCGAACTGCTGCATCACTACCCGCGCAGGTACATCGACCGGTCGCGGGTCGAGACGATCCGAGGGCTGCAGCCGGGCGAGTCGGCGACCGTGATCGCCACCGTGCGCCGCGTCGCCAAGCGGCAGACCAAGCGGCA
>VAYF01000083.1 GCA_005883885.1 Actinomycetota bacterium
GTGCGTCGCGAAACAGGTGACCAGACCGGTCAGGAATCGAGAAGCGAAGGTCGGCGAGCCGCAGCTAGCCTGACCGTCATGAACGACATCACGATCCACGCCAGCTTCCTGCCCCATGACGACCCGGAGGCATCGGTCGCCTTCTACCGCGACACCCTCGGCTTCGAGGTCCGCATGGACGTCGAATACGGTGGGATGCATTGGATCACGGTCGGCCCAGCCGACCAGCCCGGTACGTCGATCGTCCTGTACCCGCCGGCCGCCACCCCCGGCATCACCGACGACGAACGCCGCACGGTCGCCGAGATGATGGCGAAGGGCACCTTCGCATCGATCCTGCTGGCCACCAAGGATGTCGACGGCACGTTCGAGCGGGTGCAGGCCGGCGACGTCGAGGTGGTCCAGGAGCCGACCGACCAGCCCTACGGGGTCCGCGACTGCGCTATCCGGGATCCCGCGGGCAACCTCGTCCGCATCCAAGAGCTGACTTGACAGAAGGAGGAACCGATGAGCGCACAGAAGGCGACGACGAGGTCCCGCAAGAGCACCACCGCGGCCCGCGGGAAGCCCGCGCGATTGACGGCCGAGGAGCGCGCCGCGATGAAGGCCTACCTCAAGGAGCAGAAGGCGGCCGCGCAGGGGGCGGACATGCTGCGCGAACTCTTCGACCGGGTCGCCGAGATGCCGCCGAAGGACCGTTCCATGGCCAAGCGGATCCACGAGATCGTTACCACGGCCGCTCCCTCCCTCGAGCCGAGGACGTGGTACGGCATGCCCGCCTACGCGAAGGACGGCAAGGTCATCTGCTTCTTCCAGAGCGCGGACAAGTTCAAGGCGCGGTACGCGACGTTCGGCTTCAGCGACGCGGCGAAACTCGACAAGGGCGCCCTGTGGCCGGTCGCGTTCGCGCTGAAGGAGTTGTCGGCCGCCGAGGAGAAGAAGCTCGGCGCGCTCGTGAAGAAAGCGGTGAGCTGAGGACCGAGCTGATCCGCGTGCATGGCGCGTGCGTGAACGACCTGACAGCACCACGAGCGGGGAGACGAGGAGGATTGCCGTGACGAAGGTCGTCATCGACATGTCCATGTCCCTCGACGGGTTCGTCGCTGGCCCGGACGACGGCAGGGCCGACCCGCTCGGTCGACACGGCGGCATGCATCTCTTCGACTGATACTTCTCCGGACAGGAGGAGTACCGCGATCCGCTGTTCCGGCCCGTGCCGGGCGCCAACCTCCACGAGGTGCAGCGCATGTTCGCCGAGAGCGGCGCCTTCATCTTCGGGCGGCGGACCTACGAGATCGCCGACGGTTGGCGCGGTCGTCATCCCGTGGACGGGATGCCGGTCTTCGTGCTCACGCACGATCCCCCGCCCGACTTCCCACACGGGCCCTCGAACCTCACCTTCGTCACCGACGGTATCGAGAGCGCGATCGACCAGGCACGTGCGGTGGCGGGTGACAAGGACATCAAACTCGGCGGTACCTCTCCTGGGAAGCAAGCACTCGCCGCCGGGCTGTGTGACGAGATCCTGATCCACCTTGCCCCGTATCTCCTCGGCGGCGGCGTGCGGCTCTTCGATCCGATGCCGGACGGGATCCAACTCGAGAGGCTTTCGAGCAGCGACGGCCCCTTCGCGACCCACCTGCGCTACCGGGTGACCGGGGAGCCTCGATCGACATGACCCGGAGCCGGGCGCCAGCCGGATCAGCCGATGCCTGACCTCGGCGGTGAGCCAGTCGTTGCTCCGGGGGTGGGACTCGAACCCACAACCTACGGATTAACAGTCCGCCGCTCTGCCAGTTGAGCTACCCCGGATCGGAGTGTCGCGAGTCTAGCAGCGGCCTTCCCCGCGACCGCGCTAGGCTAGATGCTCGCATCATCACGGGGGGGATACGCATGAAGCTCCGATCGCTCATCCTGTTCGGCGCCGGGATCATGACCGGCCTCGCGATCGCTCGGAAGATGAGCGCAGACGAACCGGAAGTGCTGCACGGACCGGCGCGCGTCACCGCGCCGGCCAATCCCGCGCTCCGCGCCGTGACGTCGCAGGCGCAGCGGATGGCCGATCGCGCCACCGTCGCGAGCCTCGAGGCGATCAAGCGAGCCCGTGGCGCGATCCGCGAACGCCTTGCCGAAGAGCCGTACGACGACGTCAACTGGAACTGAGCGTTACCAATTCGCCTGCCACGTGATGGAGCCGTTGTTCGCCGCGTAACAGTCCGCCGCGGTGCCGCCGGTGAGCGTCGCGTACTGGGTGTCGTTGGGCGGATCGTCGAACATGAGGAAGCACGTCCCGGATTTCGAGAAGGCGGCCAGGTACAGGACGCCGGTCGTCGTGTCCTTGCTGACGGTGGTCGGTCCGGTGCTCGAGGTCGCCTCGTCGACCCAGGTGATCGAGCTCTCCACGCCCTGCAGCTCGGGGATGGTCGCATCGAGGTAACGGTCGTTGGGGTCGCGCGCCGAGGAGGTCGCGTAGATCACCCGTCCCGCGGTGAGCGCCACACGCAGCGAGGCCTTCGCCGCCGCCTCTTCGGCCCGGGTTCGAGCCCCGATGAAGGTCGGCAGCGCGATCGCGAGCAGGATCCCGAGGATGAGCACGACGACCATGAGCTCGATCAGCGTGAAGGCACGCTCGTCCCTCCTCAGGGCAGCCCAACGACGCCCGAGGGGGATCCAGATGGGACGGATCATGCTTCAGCATCGGCACGGGTCGAGGTCGGGTTGACCCGTCACCCGGTCGGCCGACAGGTCTATTCGAGGTAGTCGCGCAGCTTCTGCGACCGGGAAGGGTGGCGCAACTTCGAGAGGGTCTTGCTCTCGATCTGACGGATCCGCTCGCGCGTGACGCCGAACTCCTTGCCCACCTCTTCGAGCGTTCGTGGGTGACCGTCGACGAGCCCGAACCGGAGCTGGATGACCTTCTTCTCCCGCTCGGACAGCGTGTGGAGGACGCCCTCGAGCTGCTCCTGGAGCAGGATGAAGCTGGCGGCGTCGACCGGGACCACCGCGTCGGCGTCCTCGATGAAGTCGCCGAGCTGCGAATCCTCTTCCTCCCCGATCGGTGTGTGGAGCGACACGGGTTCCTGGGAGACCTTCTGGATCTCACGGACCTTCTCCGCTCCGACGCCCATCACCTTGCCGATCTCGTCGGGTGTCGGTTCACGACCGAGATCCTGGAGCAGCTGTCGCTGTACCCGGACGAGCTTGTTGATCGTCTCCACCATGTGGACCGGGATCCGGATCGTCCGGGCCTGGTCGGCGATGGCTCGCGTGATGGCCTGGCGGATCCACCAGGTTGCGTACGTCGAGAACTTGTACCCCTTGGAATAGTCGAACTTCTCGACCGCCCGGATCAGCCCCAGGTTGCCCTCCTGGATCAGGTCCAGGAACAGCATCCCCCGTCCGACGTAGCGCTTGGCGATCGAGACGACCAGGCGGAGGTTCGCCTCGATCAGCTTCTTCTTGGCCAGCTGTCCGTCGCGCTCGACGCGACGACAGAAGTCGACGAGCTCTTCCTCGGTCTTCGGGCGGAAGCTCTTCGGCATCTTGTCGCGGCCGATCCCCTCGACCTTGGCGAACGCCGAGAGCTGATGCTCGCGGATCTCCCAGACCTTCTCGACGAGGAACTTGAGGACCTTCGGTTCGGGTTTAACGTCTTCCGCGACGTGATGCTGCAGGGCCGTCGACAGCTCCCCCGCCTCGATCCGCCGGGCCAGGTCCACCTCCTGGGCCGCGTTGAGCAGTGGGACCTTGCCGATCTCCTTGAGGTACATCCGCACCATGTCGTTCGTGGGTGCGCGGAGGAGGTCGACCTCGATCCGGACCTGGGTCGCAGCATCCGTATCGTCACCGGGGACCTCGATGACCTCGATGTTCTCGGTCGTCAGATGCTCTTGGATCTGGGTGAGGAACTCCTCGACCTGTTCGGGCGTGAAGTCCTCGACCGGGACGGCCTCGAGGAGGTCCTCCGACGTGACGAATCCTCGCTCGCGCCCTCGGGCGACGATCTGTTCCTTGACCTCGTCGATCCCGAACGGCTCACGAGCAGCCGCTGGTTCGCTCACAAGGTGTCCTTCGCGATGTCGGGCACGACCGCCACAGTGTACGGAACGGCTCGGCAGGCGACCCGGGAGCGGAACGACGGTCGGCTTTTCACGACAGCTCGCCGTGTAGTCGCTGCCGTATGCGCCGGATTTCGCCGTCCACCTCGGCGAGTTGGCGGAAGAGGTCGTCCCAGCCGGGATCGACCGTCGGATTGAGCTTCTGCAACCGCATGCGCATCTGATCGCTCCGCGACTTCAGCAAGAACTCGTTGAGCCGTGCGAGCACTCCGTCCGCGTACTCGGCGGTTTCGTCGCCTTCGAGCGGGTCCACGACGAGCGAAGCGACCTGACCCGCCAGGGACGGATCCGGGCCGGCAACGATCGACGAGACGTCACCATCGGCATCGCGAAGCGCCACGAACAGCCGCCGGTTGGCGGGCGTGCGGAAGTGGTCCTCGGTGAGACTCACCATGGCGTCCCGGTAGGTATCGGCGTTCGCGGCGAGGAGTTTCAACATCTCTCGCTCGACGCGTTCCTGGGCCGTGCTCCGCTTGATCGCCTTCGCGACCTCCGTCGGACGGCCCCCGAGCCGCCGCTCCAACGATTGGAGCACGCTCGACTCCGAGACACCGGCCAGGTCTGCAAGCAGTCCGGCATACTCGCTGCGTCGCACGGGGTCGGTGAGCTGCTGGAGGTATGGCAGCGCGGCCGCAACCGCCGCAGATCGACCCTCGACGGTGCCGAGGTCATGGCGCTCGACCGTCCTTCGGATCATGAACTCGACGAGCGGTCGAGCATGGGTCGCGGCATCGCGCACCCCCTCGGCCCCGTGCTTCGCGACGAACTCGGCGGGGTCGAGCCCTTCGGGGATCACCATGACGACCGCCTGGATCGGGAACGTCTCCTGGAACGCGGAGGCGCGCTCGGCCGCGCGCGCGCCCGCCTCGTCCGAATCGAACGCGAGCACGGCGCGCTCCGCGAACCGTGAGAGCAAGGAGAGATGTTTCTCGCCGAGGGCCGTCCCGCACGTGGCGACGACGTTGTCGATGCCGGCCTGCGCGAGCCCGATCACGTCGGTGTAGCCCTCGACCACGAAGGCTTCCCCAGAACGCGCGATCGTCGCCCGCGCGCGATGGAGGTTGTAGAGGATCTCCTGCTTGCGATAGATGGGTGTTTCCGCGGTATTGAGGTACTTGGCCTGTTCGCTCGCGCGTTGGTCGCTCGGCAACACACGAGCACCGAAACCGATGTTGCGACCCTGGAGATCCTCGATGGGGAACGTGATCCGGCCGCGGAACCTGTCGCGGACGGTTCCGTCATCGCTCCGGCTGGCGAGCCCCGCCTCCAGGAGTAACTCCGGCGACAGACCGGAGGACCCGACGAGTCGGCGGAGCAGGAAGTCGGGGTACCCGGGGGCATAGCCGATGCCGAAGCGTTCGACGGCTTCGGCGGTGATCCCCCGCTCCGTGACGTACGCGCGTGCATCCTCGGCTTCGCGGCCCCCCTCGAGCATGGCGCGGTAGAGGTCGGCGGCCTCCTCGTTCGCCCGGTAGAGGGCGGCCCGGCGCTCGGCCGCCCGGCGCTCCGCGAGCGAGTCACCCTCATAGCGGAGGTGCACCCCCGCGGTCTGCGCCAGCCGTTCGATGGCCTCGACGTAGGACAGGTGCTCCAGCTCCCGGAGGAAGGTGATGGCGTCCCCTCCTTTGCCGCACCCGAAGCAGTAGAAGACCTGTTTGGACGGCGACACGCTGAACGACGCGGTCTTCTCGTGATGGAACGGGCACAATCCGCTCAGGGAGTCGTGCCCGGTCTTCTTCAGGGAGAGGTAGTTCCCGACGAGCTGGACGATGTCCGTCCGCTCCTTGACCGCGTCGATGTCGTCCTGCCGGATCCGAGCCAATGCCGCTCCTATCGCGTTACAGGAGCCAGCCCCGGGGAAGGAAGAGCCGCTCGTACGTCCGCAGAGCGTACCGGTCCGTCATCCCGGCGATGTGGTCGGCTACCCGGGTGGTCAGGTCCCCCGGCGTTCGCTGGTGCTCCGCGGGTAGCTCGTCGGGATGCTCCAGGTAGTGCTGGAAGAGGTCCCGGAGCAGCTTGACGGCCTTGTCGTGATCCTCGTGCGCTCCTTCCCGGAGATAGACCTCGGCGAACATGAAGTCGCGAAGATCGTCCAGCGCCCGGAACACGGGCGAGGACAGTCGGATGTCCGGCTTCCCGTCGCTCTGCTCGACCAGATCGCTCACGAGGGTGTTGATCCGCGCCGAATGGGTCGGACCGAGCACTTCGAGCGGCCCCGCCGGGAGCTCGTCGGCCCGAAGGACCCCGGCCCGGATCGCGTCGTCGACGTCGTGGTTGACGTAGGCGATCCGGTCGGCGAACCGCACGGTCTTGGCCTCCAGCGTGGACGGGGGCGGCATGGACCAGGGATGGTGCAGCATCCCGTCGCGAACCTCCCACGTGAGGTTCAGCCCGCGTCCATCGTCCTCGAGATGCTCGACGACTCGGAGCGACTGCTCCGAATGACGGAAGGGGCGCCCGAGGAACGGGGTGAGCGCCTGCTCCCCGAGGTGTCCGAACGGCGTGTGGCCGAGATCGTGCCCGAGCGCGATGGCTTCGGTCAGATCCTCGTTGAGCCGCAACGCGCGAGCGACCGTTCGAGCGATGTGGCTGACATCGAGCGTGTGCGTCAGCCGCACGCGGTAGTGGTCGCCCTCGGGCGCGAGGAACACCTGCGTCTTGTGCTTGAGACGGCGGAACGCTTTGGAGTGGACGATCCGGTCGCGGTCGCGCTGGAAGCAGGTGCGGATCGCATCGGGCGGCTCGGGCCGTTCGCGTCCACGGCTCTCCGCCGCCAGCACCGCATGCGGCGAAAGGGTGTCTCGTTCTATCTGCTCCGAGCGTTCACGGGGGGTCGGCACGCGACCATGGTAGCGGCAGGCTCCGACGCGTCCGGTCACCTTCCGAACAGCCGGAAATAGAGGTAAGCGAACGTCTCGCGCACGTATCCCCTGCCGCGGGTCTCCTCGCTCGTGTCCCCCGACGTCCACGTGGCGGAGGCGTAGCCGGTGAGACCGAGGTCGCTCGCCATCGCCTTGATGCGCGCGTTGTGCCACGGGTCGGAGACGAGGAACGCGCTGGTGAGGCCGCGGGCGTGCAGCGCTGCGGCGGCCGCCTCGAGGCTGTCGAAGGTCGTGTGCCCGACCGGGAGCGCCAGGACGGCGGACGCTGGCACGCCCCGGCTCACGAGGTAGTCGCGACCGGCCTGCGCTTCGGTCGTGGTGTCCCCCGGTCGGTTCGACCCGACGGTGATGACGAGATCCGACCGATCCTGCTGCCAGAGCACGACCGCGTGCTCGAGCCGACCCCGGAACACCGGTGAAGGTGTGCCGTTGTACTGGGCGGCGCCCAGGACGACGATCGCGTCGGCCCGCTCGACGTCGCTGGCGTCGTCGTGGTGCGCAGCGCGCCACACGACGACGCCCGACGCGCCCGTCGCGACGAGCGCGAGGGCGAGACCGAGTGCGAGGAGGGTGAGGATCGGGTGCCTGCGAACCAGGCGCACCGCTGCAGGCTAACAGGCGCCGATCCCACGACCCTCTCGTCAGTCAACACACGTCGACGCCACCGCTCCGATCCATCCCCCGCGGGCTCCCGCCGAGTCGAGCAGGGCTCGCACGGCGTGTTCCGTCGCGCCCCACACGCCCAGGACGTACCTCCCGTCGTATCGCGACGGGAGGCCCGAGTAGCACGCCGACGGTGACACGACGACGTGCGTGACGGATGCCTCATCCAGGGCGCCGACGAGATCGGCGTACCGGGTGTCCAGCTCGTTCGGATCCTCGGCCGCGTCGAGAACCGCGAGCCACGCGCGCCCCGGGGACGTGGTCCGATCGGACGGGGAGACCGGTGAGGCCGGCGATCCCCTCGAACACGCCGTGAGCACCGCCAGCGCGCACAGGAAGACGACGGCGTCGAGCCGGCCGCGGCCCCGGCTCGCCCGCCCCCGCTCAGACGGAGACAATCCAGCTCCATCCGGCGAACGCCGGGACAGCCGTGCGGAACCGCGCCAGCTCGGCCTCGGCGTCGGCGCCCGGAGCGATCGAGATCAACAAGGCCCAGACGCCCGGTCGCACGACCGCGGGCTGGGTCCTGGCATCCACGATGCTCGGGGTGGACCCGAACGCCGCGGCGATCGTCGCCGACGCGTCGTCCGCGGCAGCGACGCTCGAGAAGTCGCCCACCAGTATCGAGTCGCCCGCGGGCGGATCAGCGAGCGACGTCGCACCGATCGCCGACGCCCTGCCCCCCGAGCGCATATCGGGATCCGTGCGGTCGAGCGGATCGACCATGACGGCGCCGCAGCCGGCATCCTCGAGGCTCCCGTCGGCGCGCTCCCGCCGGATCAGCCAGGCGCCCGTCGCACCCGCACGGATGTTCCAGAGCCGGGCGGACCCGTCGAACCCCGCGAGGTACATCTCGCCCGGAAGGATCCGCAGCTGCCGCGCGACGTTCCCACGGAGTCGCCAGAGCTGATACTGCGGCGCGCGGTCCGCCGACGCCCGGCCGCTCATGCGGACGAACTGGATCGACCCGTCGGACGCGAGGAACGGCGTGCGGACGATCGTCCAGCGGTCGGCTCCGCCCGAGAAGTGGGTCACCTGCACCCATCGAGACGTACGCAGGTCGTATCGCCAGAGGTTGCTGAGGTACTCGTCTTCCGGCACCGCCGCCGTCGGCGGCGCCGCCACCGCGACGACGACCGTGGTCGTGGATGCGAACAGGGGCGAGAACGTCATCCCTCCCGGGATCGGCCCCGCGATCTGGCGGGGGGCTCGCGCGCCGGCCCCGACGAGACGCAGGCCGGATCGCTCGGCCCAAACGAGGTCCCCACGGGCCGACAACGAGGGCTGCGATGCCTCGGCGTGCGTCGAGTAGCGCCGGACGCCCCGTCCGGTCACCGAGACCACCAGGTCGCCTCCCGTCCGGTCGCGGACGTACGCCGTACCGACGCCCGCGCGAGATGCGACGTGTCGGACGACACCACGGCCCCGATCGGGCGGAGCGATCAGCTCCGTCCCCGCCGGGCTGGTCCGCAGGATCGCGCCACCGTCGGCGCCGGCGATGCCGGCGCCGACGGCCAACCCGTGCACGTCCGACCGAGCCGGGCGTCCGCCGTCGCATCGAGCGACGGCGGACGCCGGCGCCGCGGCCCCACCGGGCCGCGCCGCCCCACCCAGGGTTCCGACGGCGGACGCCGCAACCACGAGCGTCACCAGTCCCTTCTTCATGAGCCCTCCCCGTCCTCAGTAGTCGGTCACGTATTGGAAATGCATGGGATCTGGCCGCGAGTCCCAGTTGATGCCCCAGAAGAACCCGTGTCCCGGGTACGGCCCGCGCCACACGTTCGGGAGGTAACGACCGTAGTCGTAGCCGTCGGCGCCCTTGCCGTTCCAGAAGGACTGACCGAGTGGGTTCCGCGCCGAATTGGTGTCGATGGCCGCGCCGAAGGCGTGGACCGACCAGCTCGTCGAGCCGCGGATCGTGCGGCAGTTGTAACCGCCGACCAGGTAGTCGACCGACCCGTCGTTGTGGTCGTGCGCGACGTGGTTGCGGATGTTGTAGCCCACGTCTCGCGCGATGTAGGGGTGGTAATAGACGTACCCCGCGACGTTGCGCGCCGACTGTGACGGCCACCACGACCGAGAGTCGTTCGCCCGATCGCTGCACGGTGGCCCGAACGTCTGGACCAGTTGGGTGTAGCCGGCAGGCCTGGGCGGAACGCCCGCGTCGCTGTGATCGTGGACCCAGGGATCGATCACCACTGCATGCGCGACCGTGGGGCCTGCGACGGCGGCGACCAGCGTGACGGCGGCCGCGAACCTGCGCGCGAGGATGCCGAGCGCCAAGGGACCTCACCTCCTCTGGGGGAGGAAGCTCCGACCGGAAAGGTCGAGGAGGTTATGCCCTCATGACGCGCGGCGCCGTGACGCCGGTCACGCGACGACCACGCGTCCCGTCATGCGGACGCCGACGCGTACTCCCCGACGGCGGCCTGGCCGGCCGCCAAGCGAGCCGTCTCCACTCGGAACGGAGAGCAGCTCACGTAGTCGAGCCCGATCTGGTGGCAGAACGCGACGCTCGCCGGATCGCCACCGTGCTCACC
>VAYF01000084.1 GCA_005883885.1 Actinomycetota bacterium
GGACGGGTCCTGGCGGACCACGTCACCTTGGGTCACGGTCGAGCTGTAGATCCGCCGGACGTCCCCGAGGGTGAGGTTGGCGGCCTGGATCGCGCGGGTGGCGTCGCTCAGCGATGAGCCGGTGACGTCCGGGACGACCACCGGCGGCGGTCCCAGAGACGGCATCAGCGTCACGGTGGCGCCCCCCTTAAGCGTGGTTCCGACCGCAGGATCGACGGCGAGCACGGCACCGCGCGGTGTGGTGAGCGAGAACTCGCCGTTCGCGACCCGGACGACGAAGCCGAGCGCGCCCAGCCGTGCGGTGGCGTCGTCCATGTTCGCACCCACGATCTGGGGGACCGGGTGGGTGTGCGGGATGACGTAGGCCCACGCGCCGTACGCGGCCCCGGCGACCAGCGCCACGACCACGAGGGCGGCGGCCCAGCGCCGCCACCGGCGGCGCTGGGCCCGCTGCAGGCGCGGGATCGTCTCGGTGACGGTCGCGGCGGCCGCTCCGGCCGCCGCGACCGTCGGCTCGACCTCCGGGAGGTCGCTGACGAGCGTGCCGAGCGATCGGGCCCGGGGGAGCGAGCCCGCGAAGGACGCGAGGTCGACCCGCATCGCGGCCGCGGACTCGGGCCGCAGCTCTCGGTTGGGGTCGGTGGCGCTCGCCACGAAGCCGTCGAGGTCGGCGCCGACCTCCGGCGCCGACCTCGACGGCTTCGGCACCCGGTCCGACAGGTGCTTGTACGCGATCGCCATCGGCGTCTCGCCCGTGTACGGCAGCTCCCCGGTCAGCAGTTCGTACGCGACGATCCCGAGCGAATAGAGGTCCGACCGCGGATCGGCGGGCTCGCCGCGGATCTGCTCGGGGGCGAGGTACTGGACCGTGCCGGTGACGGCACCGGCCCGCGTGTTCTTCGCGTCGGCGAACGCTCGCGCGAGGCCGAGATCGGTGAGCTTCACGACGCCGTCGGTCGTGATGAGGATGTTCTCGGGCTTGAGGTCACGGTGCACGATCCCTTTGGCGTGCGCGTGCTCGAGGGCCGCGAGGGTCTGGCGGAGGATATCCGCCGCCTGCGCCGGCGCGAGCCGTCCGCCCGCATTGAGGAGCTCCCGCACGGAGCGTCCGCGGACGTACTCCATCACCATGTAGTAGATCCCGTCGACCGCGCCCCAGTCGTACACGGCAACGATGTTCGGATGGTTGAGGGTGGCGGCGGCGCGTGCCTCGCGGCGGAACCGCTCGACGAAGCCCTGGTCGCTCGAGAGCGAGCGATGGAGCACCTTGACCGCGACCTCGCGCGCGAGGACGGCGTCGTGCGCGCGGAAGACCTCGCCCATGCCGCCGGCGGCGATCCGCTCCAGCACGTGGTAGCGGCCGTCGAGGGTCACGAGCGCCTGGCCTTGGCCGTTCGCCGAGGCCATCGGTTGTGTCATGCTCTTGGACATCGGCCTCCCGTTCGGGGAAGCGCTCAAGCTGGGAGGAGCGCGTCCGGAGGCATCCTAAGGCCATGGAGGCCCGGAACCGTGCAGCCACTGCGACCGACCGCGGATGAGGCGGCCTCCCTCCGCATCGCGCAGGAGCTCGACCGGATCGAAGCGGCGGTCCGAGCGGGCTCGACCGACCTACGGCCGCTGGGCTTCTGGCGGGTGGTCGCCGCGATCAAGCGCGACCCGGTGTTGGTGCTCGACCACGCCGACCAGGTCGGAAGGATCGATGGGGCGGCGTTCCGCGCCCGCGTCCGGGTTCGGGTCCCGGTCTGGGTCGGGACCGTCCTGCTCGTTGCGCTGATCGCGGCGGGAGTGGTCGGCATCATCCTGGCCGCGCGATGGACGGGGACGGCGGCCGGACTCGCCCTCCTTGCGGCGGCGGTCGCCTGGTCGATCGGGGTGCACTCGCCGACCCACCTGGTCTTCGGATGGTTCGCGGGGATCCGCTTCACCGACTCCTTCCTCGGAGGACCGCCACCGCCCCGGCCGGGTCTGAAGACGGACTACGCCACCTACCTCCGCGCCGAGCCCTCGATGCGAGCTTGGTTCCACGCGTCAGGCGCGATCGCCACGAAGATCGCGCCCTTCGTTGCCGTCGCGCTCGCTCCTGCGACCAACGCGCCGGCGTGGGCGGTGCTCGCGGCCGCTGCGATCGGTGTCCTGCAGATCGTCACCGATGCGCTCTTCTCGACGAAGAGCAGCGACTGGAAGAAGTTCCGTCGCGAGCGCGCCGTGGCGAGATACCTCCGCCACCGCTGACGTCGGTCCCCGGTATCCTTCGGGGCGACGGACCGGGGAGCCCGGGCGATGACCGGGCTGAGAGGTGGGCACGGGCGCCCACGACCCGCAGAACCTGACCCGGATCATGCCGGCGGAGGGAGGACGATGGCGGTACTCGACCCCCGAGCGCTCCGCGTCTACGTGCTCACGTCCTCGAGGTTCGCCGGCAGGTCGCACCGCGACGTCGCGATGGCCGCCCTCGAGGGCGGCGCCGGCGCGGTGCAGCTCCGCGCGCCCGAACTCGCCGACGGCGAGCAGCTCGCGATCGCATCCGAGCTGGCGCGGGCATGTGCCGACGCCGGCGTCCTGTTCGTGATCAACGATCGTCCCGAGATCGCCGCGATGGTGGGCGCCGGTGCCCACGTCGGGCGCGAGGACGACCCGTCCGCGGCGCGTCTCGCCCTCGGGCCGGACCACGTCCTCGGGATGAGCGTCGAGGACACGACGCAGGCCCGCGACGCCGAAGAGCTGGGGGCGGATTACCTCGGGGTCACCGTGTGGGCAACCCCGACCAAACGGGAAGCGACGCCCGGCGGGCTCGCCCGGGTCCGAGCGATCGCCGGTCGGAGCCCGCTCCCGGTGGTGGGGATCGGCGGGATCGACGCCACCAACGCGCCGTCGGTCGTCGATGCCGGAGCCGCCGGCGTGGCGGTGATCTCGGCGGTCGCGGCCGCTGCCGACCCGATCGCGGCGACGCGGGAGCTCGTCCGCGTCGTCGACAGCGCGCTCGACCGACGAGGAGGCTGATATGTCCCAGCAGGTGACCGGGAAGGCCACGCCGGAGCTCTTCGAACGGGTCATCCTCCGGCGCCTGGGGGCGCCGGACGCCGACGTGCTGACCCCGCCGAAGCACGGCGTCGACGTCGGGGTGGTCCGGGTCGCCGACGGGGTGGCGATGGCGCTCACCACCGACCCGGTCTTCGTCGTCCCGACGTACGGCTGGGAGCGAGCCGCCTGGTTCGCGGTCCACATCCTCGCGTCGGATGCCGCGACCTCCGGTCTGCCCCTCCGATGGATGGCGGTGGATCTCAACCTCCCGCCGGAGCTCGACGACGAGGGGCTGACCCAGCTCTGGGACGCGTTCCATCGCGCGTGCGAGGCGCTCGGGATCTCGATCGTGACCGGGCATACCGCGCGCTATGACGGCTGCGCCTGGCCGATGGTCGGCGGCGCGACGTGCATCGCGCTCGGTCCCGCCGATGCCTACGTCACCCCGGAGATGGCCCGACCGGGCGATGCCATCGTCGTGACGAAGGGCGCGGCGATCGAGGCGACGGCGTTGTTCGCCGCCACGTTCCCGGAGCGCCTCGCCGAGGGGGTGGGCGCCGACGTCGTGGAGGCGGCCGACGCGCTGTTCGAGCAGATGTCGGTCGTTCCGGAGGCCGAGATCGCGCGCGCCTTCGGGGTCCGGGACGCGGGGGTGACGGCGATGCACGACGCGACCGAGGGCGGCGTGCTCGGCGGCCTCCTGGAGGTCGCCGTCGCTTCGGGCAACGGGATGCGGATCGAGCTGGACGCGATCCCGATCCGTCCGGAGGTCCGGGCGGTCTGCGAGCACGTCGGCATGGACCCCTACCACGCGATCAGCGAGGGGACGCTGATCGCGACGGTCGTCGCCGACCGCGCCGATGCCTACCTCCGCGCACTCGCCGACCGGGGGATCGCCGCGGCGGTCGTCGGCGAGGTCCTGCCCCCGGGCTCGGGTCGCACGCTCGTCCGGGCAGGGGTGGCGGAGGCGCTCGAACATCCCGGTCTCGACCCATTCTGGGGTGCGTTCGGGTCGTGGGCGGCTGCGGCGGCTGCCGGCGCGTGAGCCGGGTCGCGCCGAAGTCGGCCCGGTAGCGTGTTCAGCGCATGGATCTCGTCTGCGTCGGCGACGTGATGCTGGATGTGCACGTTGTCTCCGGCGCGCTCGCGCGCGGCGGCGACGTGCACGGCCGGGTCGCGATCCGCCCGGGCGGGACCTCGGCGAACGCTGCCGTGTGGGCCGCCTGGGCCGGCGCCTCCGCGGCCGTGATCGCGGCCGTCGGGGACGATCTGGCGGGAGCCCTCTGCGTCGGAGCGGTCGCGGACCACGGTGTTGACGTCGGGGGCGTGGTCCGGCGCTCGTCGCCGACCGGCGTGATGGTCGTGATGACCGAGGACGGCGAGCGTTCGATGGTCGCCGACCGCGGCGCGAACGCCCAGCTGGGGACGGCCGACGTCGAGGGGATCGAAGCGCGCGCCGTCCTCGTCTCCGGCTACCTCCTCCTGCAGGAGCCCGGGCACGACGTGGCGGTCGCCGCCATCGGAGGGGTGCGCACGCCGTTGCTGGCGGTCGAGGCGGCGTCGTGGCCGCTCCTCGAGACGTTCGGCGTGGAGCGGTTCTTCGAGGGGACGGCGGCGTGCGACGTGGTGCTCGCGAACGAGCGCGAGGCCCGGGTCCTGACGGGGGCCGACGGAGACGACGCCGCTCGGGTGCTCGGTGCGCGGTACCGCTTCGCCGCGGTCAAGCGCGCGGCCAACGGAGCCACGCTGATCGCGGATGGCCGCCTCGTGGCGGCCGACCGCGAGGTGATCGAGGAGGTCGAGCCGACTGGCGCGGGCGACGCGTTCGACGGGGTCCTGCTGTCTTCGCTCGCGCGGGGGCGAGCGCCCGAGGAGGCGCTCGCCCTCGCCTGCCACGCGGGCGCGCTCGTGGCCGCGAGCCATTCGACCTGGCCGGAGGAGACCGGCGCGTGACGTTCCTCCTGTCCGACGAGGTCGCGATGGCCATCGCCGCCGGGCGTGCCGTCGTCGGGTTGGAGACGAGCGTGATCGGTCAGGGCCTCCCGTTCCCGCGGAACCTCGAGTGCGTCGAGCGGATGGAGGCCGCGATCCGCGGCACCGGGGCGACCCCCGGCTGGGTCGGCCTGGTCGACGGCGCCGTCCGGGTCGGGCTCGAGCGAGCCGAGCTGGCCCGTTTCGCCGAGCCGGGTGCGGCGGTCAAGGTGGCCCGGCGCGACGTCCCGGTCGCGGTGGCATCGGGCTCACTCGGCGCGACGACGGTGAGCGCGACGATCTGGGCGGCGCACCGGGCCGGGATCGGCGTGGCCGTGACCGGGGGGATCGGCGGTGTCCACCCGGGTCCGCGGCGGGACGCTTCCGCCGACCTGCTGGAGCTCGGCCGAACCCCGATCGTCCTGATCGCGAGTGGCCCGAAGTCGATCGTGGATCCCGCGGCGACCGCCGAGAGGCTCGAGGAGCTCGGGGTGGCCCTCGTCGGCTACGGCGTCGACAGGCTTCCGTTCTTCCTCGCGCGGGAGGCGCCGGTCGAGCTGGAGCATCGGGTCGAGACGCCGGAAGGAGCCGCGGCGATCGCCCGAGCACACCGCGCGCTGGGCGCCCAAGCCGCGATCGTGCTGTGCAACCCGATCGCACCCGAGCACGCGTTGGATCCTGATGTGCTGAGGGCCGCCACCGCGCGCGCCGAAGCCCGGATGGAGGAGGCGGGGGTGGCCGGCAAGGCGGTCACGCCGTTCCTGCTCCGGGCGCTCGCCGAGGAGACGGACGGAAGCTCGTTGGAGGCGAACCTGGTCCTGCTCGAGGACAACGCCCGCCTGGCTGCCGAGGTCGCGCTGGCGATCAGCGCAGCCACGTCTGGACGATGACCTTCGAGAAGCTCCAGCCATACCGGAGGCTCGCGGGCTTCTTGGATTCCCCGCCTGCTCGCGCGACGATCGTGACCGGGACCTCGACCACGCGCGCTCGATGCCGGAGCGCCTCGATCAGGATCTCGCTCGTCCAGAACTCGTCCTCCTGCAACACGAACCGCTCCAGGAGCTCGGCGCGGGCAGCCCGGTAGCCGCTGGACGGGTCGGTGATCCTGCGCCCGGTCAGCACGGTCACGATCCGGGCGAAGAGGTGGACCCCCAGGTGGCGGAGAAGGCTCTCGCGTTCGAAATCGCCGAGGATCCGCGATCCGTTCACGTAGTCGGCGCTCCCGTCGATGATCGGTCGGATCATCACCGGCAGCTCCGACGGGAGATGCTGTCCGTCCGCATCCATCGTCACGACGATCTCGGCTCCGAGCTGCAGGGCGATCTCGTAGCCCACGCGGAGGGCGAGTCCACCCCCGCGCCGGATCGGGAGCTCGGTCACGAGCGCGCCCGCATCGCGCGCACGGCGGGCCGTAGCGTCGTCGCTCCCGTCGCTCACCACGACGGGGATCACCTGCAGCCCCTCCAGCTCTCTGGGGATCGCGCGCACGACGTCGCCGACGCTCTCCTGCTCGTTGTATGCCGGCGAGATCACGACGATCCGTCTGCCCTCGGGGAGGGCCGCGGCCCGCTCCCAGTCGAACCGCTCCCGGCCGAGCGCTTCGATCAACAACCGCAGTCCGCGATCGTTCGTGTCTGATCCCGTCTGGAGCCTCAGCACGAGGAAGAGCAGGAGGAGCACGCCGATCACCAGCACGAAGATCACCCGACGCTCCGCGCCGGGCACGATGTCGAACCAGTTGAAGACCGGGTCGTAGACCGACGGACGGAGCGACAGGACGATGAGCGCCGTTCCGAGCAGGCTCGCGACGATCAGGCTGAGGCGGCTGATCCGGCGCCGCTCGTACGCCTGGATGGCCATGAGGAACAGGCCGATCCCGGCGACGACCCCCAGGATCCTGACGGCTGTCACGGGCGCCTCATCTCGGGCGGATCGGTCGCCACCGATCCTTCGGAAGGATGTGATCGACGATCACGCGATCCTTGAACCGCTCGATCGTCGAGAACATCGACTCGATGAGTGTCTCGTCCAGCAGGTGCGGTCGAAGACCGAGGTCGAGCAGCTTCGTGTGCGCGGCGTTGTAGTAGTGCTGCTCGGCTTCGACGCGAGGGTTGTCGATCGGATGGACCGTCACGTCCATCCCGATCTCCGCGCCCGCCTTCTGGACCAATTCGGCCAGCTGCAGCACCGAGTACAGCTGCGTGAACTGGTTGAAGACCCGGTACTCGCCGGCCTGCGCCGGGTTCGCGACCGCGAGCTCGACGCAGCGAAGGGTGTCCTCGATGTTGAGATACCCGCGCGTCTGCCCACCCGCCCCGTACACGGTCAGGGGGTGGCCGATCACCGCCTGGAGGCAGAACCGATTGAGCGCGGTGCCGAAGACGTCGTCGTAATCGAACCGCGTGAGCAGCCGGTCATCGAGCGCCGTCTCCTCCGTCCGGATGCCGTACACCACGCCCTGATGCAGGTCGGTCGCGCGCAGGCCCCAGACGCGACACGCGAAGTGGAGGTTGTGCGAATCGTGCACCTTCGAGAGGTGGTAGATCGACCCGGGCAGCTTCGGGAACGGAAGATAGTCCGACCTGCCGTTGTGACGGACCTCGATGAAGCCCTCCTCGATGTCGATGTTCGGTGTGCCGTACTCACCCATCGTGCCGAGCTTCACGAGATGAGCGTCCGGGGCGAGGTCGCGGATCGCGTAGAGCACATGCAGGGTGCCGACGACGTTGTTCGACTGCGTGAAGACCGCGTGCTCGCGATCCTTCATCGAGTAGGGGGCGCTGGGCATCTCGCCGTAATGCACGACGGCGTCCGGTCCGAAGCTGTCGAACACCGCCTCCACGACGTCCCAATCCGTCAGGTCCCCCAACGTGACGCCGATCTCGTTCCCTGTGAGCTCCCGCCAAGCGGCGACCCGCTCCGGGAGCCGCCGGGTCGGGGTCAACGAATCGGTTCCGGCCTGCTCGTGGGCGCGGCGCCGGAGCTCGTTGTCGACGACGTGGACCTCGTGGCCTCGAGCGGAGAACCGCATCGCGGTCGGCCAGCCGAGGTAGCCGTCGCCGCCCAGGATCAAGATGCGCATGAACGACCCTTCGGGAAGGTTAGGTTCGGGGGTCTTCGGGGTCATGGTACCCGTCGACCCTCGGGAGAACGCCGAGGCTAGGCGGCGAGGTCCGCCAGCGTCTCGAGGACCCGATCGACCTCATCCGCCGTGTGGTAGTGGCAGAACCCGATCCGGACCGCGCCGCCCGTGTCGAGCAGCCCGAGACGGTCGAAGACCTCGATCGCGTAGTAGTGGCCGTCCCACGTGAAGATGCCCCGTCGGGCGAGTTCGGTAGAGGTCTCCTGCGGATGCTGCCCTCCGACCCGGATCGCGAAGGTCGGCGTTCGCTCGTCCACCCGATCGGGGTCGCCGATCCCGATCAACCGCACGCCAGGGATCCGAGCGACCCCCTCGAGGAACCGGGTCGCGAGCAGGCGTTCATGTCCAGCGATCGCGTCGAACCCGCCCACCGTACCGATGTACGCGATCGCCGCGATCGTCCCGGCCATCGATTCGTGGCTCTGCGTGCCGGTCTCCCAGCGGTCCGGAACGGCGTCCGACGCCGGTCGCAGCTTGTAGGGCTCCCAGGACGCGAGGAGCTCGCGACGGACGCCGATCATCCCTTGATGGGGTCCGAAGAACTTGTACGGCGAGGTCGCCACGATGTCGGCGCCGAGCGCGTGGAGGTCGATCGCGCGGTGCTGTGCGAAGTGCACACCGTCCAGGGCGACGAGGGCTCCGACCGCCTTGGCCCGGCGGACCAGCTCGGCCGCCGGCGGGACCGTCCCGACGGCATTGGAGGCGAGCGTCAACGCGACGAGCTTGGTGCGCTCGGACAGCTGCTGGTCGAAGGACCTCAGGTCGAGCGTGACGTCGTCGTCCTGGACGTCCACCCAGCGGACCGCCGCGCCGGCGTCGCGGGCGGCGAGGATCCACGGGCGAACGTTCGCGTCGTGATCGAGCCTCGTGACGACGACCTCGTCCCCGGGTCCGAGGGTGCGCGAGAACGACCGTGAGAGATGGAGCAGGAGTGAGGTCGCGTTCTGGCCGAACACGACCTCGTCCGGGTCGCACCCCAGGAAGCCGGCGCCGGCCCGGTGCGCCTCGGCGATCAGCTCGTCGATCTCCTCGCTGAGCGGGAAGGCCCCGTGCTCGTTCGAGGCGCCGGCGGCCATCCTGCTCGCGACGGCGTCGATCACGCTGTCCGGGGTCTGCGATCCTCCGGGGGCATCGGCCCAAACGAACGGACGGCCGTCCACCCCCGCCCGAGTGAGTGCGGGGAAGCGGGCGCGGACGGCCATCACGTCGAAGGTGGTGGCCGTCTGCCGGGTCGTCATCACCGCGAAGCGTCCCACAGGAAGCATGAAGGAGCACCCCGTTCCAGGGTGCCCTTCCTGACGCCGAGATGGGGACGAGTCGTTACGTGCGGTCGAGATCCATCGCGAGCGTGGTCGCGTTCAGGCTCTCGTGGCGGGCTCGAAGATCGACGTAGAGGACGACCGACACGAGGGCGACGAACGGCGCCGTGACGATCTGCGCGATCGCGGAGAGGATCCAGACACCGAAGAACGTGTGACCTCCGATCGCCGTGAGGATCCCGTTGATCACCCCGGCGATGATGGCCGCCACCAAGATCACCGCGAGCGTATGCCACCACGAGCCGCTGACCAGCTTCCAGGATCGTGACATCGAATCCGTCACCCCGAGCCCTTCGATGATGAACGCGGGAACCGAAACGGCCAGGAACACCAGCACGATGATCCCTGGGATGACCAGGAGGATGAATCCGATACCGACGACGAGGGCGACCAGGAGCGCGAGCCCGATCAGCGGTCCCAGGCGCGAGAACGCGTACCCATAGCTCGCGCTCACGTCGACGTCACGTCCGATCAGCGCGCCCGCCGCACCGCGAGTGAGTGCCCCAAGCAGCAGCTGCTGGATCGCGATCGCGATGAAGGACGTGAGCGCGCCGATCAGGAGCGAGCGGCCGAACGACGTGGTGCAGTTCTTCGTGAGGTCGCTCAGGGACTGCACGTGTTGCGCGTCGCAGTGTTGCTTGAACGCGACCTGCGTGAGCAGTGCCATGATGAACGTGAGCGGGATCACGACGATCGCGACGATCTGGATCAGCTTCGCCGCGTTCGCCTTGTAGACCTCGAACGCAACGGACAGGATGTCACCCAGGCCGCGCTGGGGGATCGAGCCACCGCCGCCCGCGCCTGGAGGCGGGGGTGGTGGTGGTGCGCCGAAACCGCCTGAATCATCCATACGAACCCCCCTATGCCGTAGGCCGAGACGGCCGGATACTACGCCCCTCCGGATGCCGTTCCTCTTAGGCGAGGGGTGATCACCCCGGTGCGATGTCCCAGTTCCGAGGCAGGTCGGCGTCCTCCCAAGCCGGCTCCGGTCGCCATGTCGACCAATCCCGGTCGAACGGCGGCTCCTGGAGCAAGACGTGCTCAGCTCCGCGTTCGCCCCAGAACCGGAACCATGCGGCGTCTTCCTCGGTGAAGATCCCACGCGCAACGGCCTCCCGGAGCTCGTCCTCGTCCTTCCATGACCATCCGCTGCGATCCGGTGGGATCGTGACGTCGAGGAGGTGGTCCACCGTGTCGAAGCCTGCCACGGAACGGGTGAGCGGCTCCTCGAGGTTGACGTAGTACTCGAACAGCTCGCCCCGTTCGTCGAACCCGAGGATCACCGCGTACGGCGTATCGGGGAACGCGAACGACAGCATGCTGTTCGGTCCACGCCGCAC